>JAIRXV010000280.1 GCA_031268115.1 Bifidobacteriaceae bacterium | reverse complement strand
GACGCCGCCGGGCAATCTCCGCCACGGAGGCGGCATCGCTCCGCCTCAGGGTGCGGCCGTGGAGATGAGCCCGAGGCGATGCCAAACTTCGCGGCAAACCGGCCGGCGGCGCGCTCGCTCTCGGAGCACGGACATGTAAGCGGCGAATTGCGCCTTCTCGACGGGGCCCGCGGCGCGAGCGAAATCCTTCATCTGGACCAGCAATGCACCCACTTGTTCGTATCCGGCGCGGTTCACGGCGCCCAGGCGCGGTTCCACAAGCGCCCGGTAATGCGGCAGGACTTCAGCGGGATGGGTTGCGCCGCGGGCCGCCAAAACCGCCTCCCACACATCCGGGCGGATTTCCGCGCGGTGGGAGACCGCGAACTCCCAGGCCTCGGCCACACGAGACTCATCCAAGAGTTCCCGCGTCCACTCCTGGGGCGCTCCCGTCGCCAGATGCCTCTCGGCCCTTTGCGCGTAAGTGGACCACACTCCCGCTTTGTCGGCCTGTTGGCGTAGCTCCGCGAAGGTCTTTCGGCTCGGTTGGCGGCGCAGTATTTCGAACCGGACTTCCGCAGCGGTCGCGGGATCGCCGCTAACCGCGGCGGCTTCGGCAAGGCGATCGGCTAAACGCCGCTCGCTTTGCGGCATGAAATAGTCCTGAACGCCGCGCGTGGCCCTAGCGGAAGAATCGAAATGGATGAAACCTTCCTCGGCCACTTTCACCGCGGTCTCGGCTAAGTCGGCACGGTCCAGCGCTTTGACTGTCGCTAAGTACTGTGAGGCCGAGTCCAACCCGCCTCCGAACAGGTCCACAATCCGACGCTCGTCTCGGTCGAGCACGGCCAGTTCCCGCCGCGCGATCACGAGACGGACGTCATCGTCCGCTATCTGAACGTTGTTCACCCGTTTGCGGAAGTCGGCCCAGGCGGCTTCATCGAGCGCATCGCGGTACTCAGCTAAGTGGACTTTCGCGGGGCCGCCGGGCACCTCAAAGAGGACGGCGAACAGCCAATCCGCGAGTTCAAGACGATCGGCGGGAGTGAGCTTGCCCGCGAGGGTGCCCGCCAGCTTCGCGTGCCTACCCAGAAGCTCGCCCGCCTGGTCCAGGAGTGTGTCTTGCGAATAGTCCGCATCCGCGCTGGCCCGCAAAACCGCGACGATGGCGCTACCTAAGGTCCGCAGCAGCGCCGCGCTTGGGGCCGTCGCGACCCGGCCCACCAGTTCTCGGACAAGGCCTTGATCGACGATGGCGTCCTGGAGGCATTCTTCGCGGCCGTAGTAGTCGCGCGGAACGGCGCCATCGGCGCGATCCAAAGGCTCGACCGTTCGAACAAGACGGGCCGCCACCCGCGCGTCGAGTGAACTGGGGTCGCGCAGCGCGAAGGAACCCGCCCCCTCCAGCCAGCGCGCGAACTGCGGCACAGCGCCGACCGCCCGCAGCACCAATTGGCGAAGCTGCAAAGCGGTCATGGGCGCCAGCCAGTCAGTCACGTGCGAAACCGGGCTCTCCAGCGAACTGCCCCGATCCGCTGGGCCCCGCAAGACCGGATCTCCATCGCTGCTCACGAGCAACCAGTGTGGCCCACGCAATGCCCCCCACCAAGGGCATTAGGGGCCGGTAGTGTTCGCTTCGACCGGATCTGGCCGATCGAACGCCGAAAAACGCGGCGAGTTCCGCCCAGCTGGTTCCAAATCCCGCCGAATCGCATATGGCGTTCACCCAACCGTTCGATCGCGTCGCCTTCGGGCAAACGCCGCCATCCCCGCCCCGGCAATCGCCAACCCCAGACCCAACGCAACCAGCAGCGCCGAGGCGGTCGAGCCGGTCGCCGCCAGGTCGCCGCCCGCATCCACGACTTGGTCGGAACCGGACCCATCGGTGTCGCTCGACGCCCCACCATCCGACGAAAGGCCCTGATCCTCAGCGGTAGGCGCCTGCCCAGGTGGAGGGGCCTGATCGACGGGTGGGGCCAACTGACCGGCAGGTGGGGTGGTTTGAGCCGAAGCCGGGGGCGTGGCCTGGCCACCGGTCGACAAGACGCCAGCCGAAGCCACCTCAAATGTCGTTGACACCGTTCCCGACAACGCCCCAGTCACCTCCACCCGGTGGACCCCGCTGGCCACACCGGCGGGCACTGTCCAAGTCGCCTCAAAACTCCCGTCCGCCCGGGCAGTGAACCCGGGCAGGGCGATGGGGTCGGAGTACATGACAGCGGCGATGCGCTCATCGGGCTGGAATCCGGTGCCAACTATCGCCTGCTGGCCGCCTTGCGCCACGGACTTGTTGGACACCGCGACCATTGGCAGGCCAACTCGCCACGTCCTCTCGGTGCTGTTGCCCGAGGGATCGGTCTCGACAACCTTCAGGGTCTCACCCAGACCCGCCGGTGGGACCAACAAGCAAGTCCATTGGCCGTCATCGGGCACCGTCAGGGTGCAACGGCTGAAACCTGCGGCATCGGCCACCGCGATGGCGTTGCCAGGCTCCGAACCACTGCCCTTCAACGCTATCCCGTCCGTTGGCGTCAACACGGCCCCACCCGGGGGCACAGCGTCAATCCGCGCGAACTCGAACCGGCCGGCCGCCCAGGAATCGGTGCCGCCGCCGATTGTCACCGTCAACTGCGTCGACTCTTCCACCTTCGAGACAAACTCCACACGGACCAGCCCATCGGCGGGCACCTCCAACACAAGGCAGTCGGCGTCGTTCAAGACAAATCGGGCCGCGTTGCCGTCCTCCAGCCGGAACACCACTTGAACGCCGGAAACCGGATTCCCATCCAAATCCTGAACCGCCAGATACACCCAATGGGTTTCAACGCCATCGGCCGCCGCCACACCACTCGACGTGCGCACGGAGGACACGGTCCGTTCTAGATCCACTGAATCCTCGGGCGTCGGATCCGGCCCCGGTGGGGTCGTCGAATCATCGACTGGCGTGAATTCAACCCGTGCCGGGGAACCCTCTTCAATCTGAACGTCCCCAACGGACGCACTGACTCGATAGGTTGCCGGGGTCGAGGAGGTCACCTTCAAGCGGGCCGTTCCGTCAGCGCCGGATAGAACTGAAACCGAAGCCGGACCGACGGCCGATCCGGCCCACACGCCCTCAGGAATCTCAAACACAACCTCGGCATTAGCGATGGGCCGCCTCATGGCGTCGGTCACGAAGGCCAACACCGTCAACGCGTCTTCGCCATCGGCGCGAGCGCTCGCGGAAGGACCGACCAAGCGAGTCAAGCCCTGACCGAAAGCCGGCTCACCAACCACCAAATGAGCGGTCCGGTTACCGCCCCGCACAAGAGGTATCGCCTGTCCATCCGCCGTGGCGATGACGTTCCAATCGCCCACGCCCGTGCCACTGTAGGGGGCGACGTGGACCCCACGCCCCTGATCTGCGAACTCACCCACGGCGATGCCGCTGCCCGGTGTACCGGTAGCGTTGAGTGTCACGGCGCCGGTGAACGGGTTGCCATCGCTGCCAACCAACGACACCGTCACGGTCCCAGTGCTGTCGCCATCGGCCACCACCGGTTCGCCAGACACGGTGAAGCCGGACCCGGCCACATCAAGGGTCGGCGGGGCGGGTGGTGGGTTCCAGGTCAACGTCGCTGGGGAGCCGCCAACAGGACTGCCGACGATGGCGGCGGTCAGCTCACACGAACCCGAGCCTTCTTGCCAGATCACCGAGGTGTTGGCCAAACCGCCCGTGGAGGAAGCCACTGTCGCCTCACGCGCGCCGTTGTCGAACAATCCCGGGCAAGACGCACCGGTCAGCGAAAACTCGACGTTTATGGGGGCGCCCGGAACATTCGCAAACAAATCCCGTACCGAGGCCAGCACACTATAGGCCTCACCGACTTCGACAGCGCCAACCGGCGAAACCCGCAACCAAGACTCATTTGCGCTCGCGGGCACCGCGACGAACACTGCGGCCAGGCCGGGCGCCGGAGAGTTTGCCCCATTCCGCAAAGCGAAATTCAGTCCCCCATCCGCGTAGACAACTTCCACCTGCCGCTCCCCCGGAGCCGCAGAATACACGTCTATCGCATATTGCCCCGATGCGCAGACCCCATCGATCGGATCCTCCGCGCACCTAAACACGCCGGCGTCCGAATAGTGCAATCCCGTCGGCCCAATCGGGTCCAATGAACTGGCACGGATTGCCAGAGCGGTTACGCCATCGGTCACGGGCCGAGCGGCACTGTCCAACAGAACTACACTTACCGTCTGAGAACCCCAATCCGCAATGGTGGTACCCGTGGCGCCATAATTCCCGTATTGCTCAGGCCGGGCCGTCACCGAGGCAAACGAGGCGGCATCGTCCGCTAATGGGGCGGGCGGGCGGACACCCAAGTCCACGGTCTTCCCATTTCCCGAACCCAGAGTTGTCGCCAAGCCCGCACAGCCATCGGATTGCGTCCAATCTACCGGCACCGCATAGAAGTAGACCGACTGCTCGCCATACACTCCTGCCTCGAACGTCTTGTCGAATCCGTAAAGCGAGCCCGTCACTTGCGGATAGATCGCCGCTTGGTCCGCGCCCCAAAGCTGTGTCGCCTCGAATGGCCCCAAAGCTATGGCCCCCGCCTGGCCGCACTGGGCTCCGACGGTCACGAACAGCCTCCCCGGACGGTCCCTTTGCTCCCAGTCGAATGCCCAAGCATCCCCAGCGATCCTGATTTGACCGGGGGCCGGAGAGGTAACACCCGCTTCGGCCACGGCACCCGCGGCCTGAGCGGTGGTGGGCCTGAAGAAGACGGTCGCCACGACCTCCCCATCCTCAACGGCCTCGACACGGAAATCCTTGCCATATCCGCTGGCACCTTGGAAGTCCGCCCAGCCAAGCCCATCGGGTCCGCCAATTCGGTATTCCGAAGATCCTGAGCCGGCAACTGAGTACGCGGCCGGCGCCCATTCCTCCCCGGCGGCCCTCGACGACCACCGGTACTCGTCGGGCTCTTGCAGGCCGGCCACGGCCCGGACGGTCTGACCGCGATAGGCGTTGCCCTCCAACTCAATGGTGAACGGTTCCACGCTGCCACCCAAGATACCGACCTCGCGTCCGGCCCATTCGCTTGTCACCGGCGAATCGGGCGGAACATCGGCTTTCACGCCCATCAAATCGACCAACGTTGCGCCCTGGGCCTGCGCCTGGCGCAACTGACCGAGGGATGCGTCGAACAGCACGTGTCGAACGCCGCCAGGGCACGTCAGCTGAAAGTAGCTATTCTCGGTAACGTCACCCGACACTCGAGTGCATCCCTTCCAGAACTCCGACAGTGCGCCATATGCGATTCCTGCGGGCCTTGTGGCACCAGCCTTGTGTTCGGTCCGCGCGCCGATCCGTTCGATCAGCCCGTACCCGCCTTCCCAGTCGTCATCGCCGGCCGGATAATCCTGCAGCAAGTCGTACCACCAAATCCCGCCTATGTCCCCGACCGAACGAGTCCGCACGAAGCTCTTGACCAAGAGTTCCGCCTGACGCTCGGGGCTAATCGATTCATCGCCCGTTGTGAACCCCAGTTCGGTCACGTAAACTGGCAATTCCTGCCCGTACCACTCAGCTACCCGCTCACGGGCGCCTTTGATGCACAGGGCCTTGGCCTCATCCAGCGGGGTGGCGGCCCAGTTTACGGCACAGCCATTCCCGGTCAAGGTCGCATACGGGTGGGTCGAATAGCCATCCACTTGGACGTTGCTATCTCGCAGATACTCCATCATGGGCCTGGTCCAAGTTGGATCGAAGGCGTGGGTGGCACCGACAATTATCGGCACACCGGGCGCTATCTGCCGCAGTGACGGCGTGGAAAGACCTTCCTTCGTTGGGTTGACCAACGCTTCGACCAGCTTGGCATAGAGCAGCGCACAGCCACCGGAAGTATCGTCTCCAACCGGGCATGGCGTGTTCCAGGCCAGCCCGGCTCCGGAGCCGGCCCAACCCATGAAAATATCCCACTCGTTCCACACTTCGATTCCGGCCAAGTTCTCCGGGCCAATCGCCTCAACCATCCTTACGGCATAGCGGGCAAACGCCTCGCGCTGTTCCCGAGTCGCCGGAAAACCCTCATCCTTGGCCGGATCCACCCATTGCGGATTGCCGTAATCGAGGATCATCAACAGCTTCCCGCCGGCGGCCGGCACCGTCAACAACCTGTCGAGCGCCGGTTGGTAGGTACCGGGCCGGGCGTTTCCTGGAGTGTCGCCAAGATCGACCCAGTACAATTCGTCGCGCAGCGAATTCGCTCCCATCTCAGTCATCGCGATGTCCTGGACGGATTTCCCGTCGGCGTCTCGAACGGCCCAGCCGGCGGCGGAACCCAAGTGAGACGCGATGCCCATATAGAACTCATCGGGCCGACGCACCCCGTTGGATGTGAACACCACCAGGGCGGACCCGTCCCCATTTAGAACCTCAGTCTCTGAGGCATTCCTGACCGCATCGATCCGCGTGCCCTCAATCGAAGCGGCCACACGGTAGACGATCTCATCCCCACTGGCCGCGAACGCCGTGAGATCGACAAACGCCAACCCGTCGGAGTCGGTCAACGCAGTCGCAGCGTCCGGTCCCAAAGTCGAGCCGGCGCTAACGCCAGCCGGCAGATCGAACACGACCTCGGCATCGGACACTGGCTGGCCAGCGGCATCGTTGACCCGGACACCCACGCGCACGGAAGTGGCGCCATCGGCGATCGCCGGTTCGGCGGGTTCCACCAGCCAGGATTGCTGGGCCACCCCCTTGGGGAGCACGGCGGCCACACGAAGCAGTCCCACCGGCCGCCCAACAAGGCTCGCGGGGCTAGCCGATGGCGCCACGTCCGCAAGCTCGCCCAGCAAGTCAACCGCCGTCCAGCCCTCTTGCTGAGCCTCGGCCAGTTGCTCCTGGGTGGCCGCCAGAACGATCTGCCGCGTATCTCCGGCCGCACAATCCAAGCGGTAGCGGCTCGTGTCGAATTCCCATTGGCCGCCATCGGCGACCTTCACGTCAGTGCATTCGCGCCAAAAGGCGTTGAGCGCCGCGTAGGCCTTGCCGGCCAGGTTCGGTTCCCCAGCTACCGTGTACAGGCCGTAGTTCGACTCCTCGTCGGTGGCCGCATCCACCGTCGAATCCGAAGGTGTCTTGTCTTTCAGCGTGTACCACCACAACCCTGCGACGTTGTCCAGCGAGCGTGTTCCGACGTAGGCCTCAACGAGGGCTGTCGCGGCAAATTCGTCGGAGTAACACCGCGACCCCTGAGGATCGTCCGGCGCGGCGCACGTGGACCAACCCATCTCGGTTATATACACGGGCAGTTCTTTGCCGTAATGCTGCGCCGTTTTACCCGCCAGCGTGGCTATATCCGCCACGACCTTGCGCCCGCTGCGCCCCGGGGCGTATGAGGTTCCGCTCTTCCCATAGGCGTGGGCCGAAAAACCGTCGATGTTGACCTTATCCGCCTTGAGCTGTTCGAGCATCGGTATGGCCCACTTCCATTCGGTCGTGGTCGCCGTGTCATTGAACACAAGGACCGATGCCGTGGCACCGGCCAGCAGAGGGACACCCGGCGCGTATTGGCGCACCACCGGTTCCACCGCGCCAACCAACTTCGCGTAGGAGATGGGGCAGCCCGCACCCTCAGTCGGATCGTTGGGACACAGGGTGTCGAACGGTGGTCTCGACTCTCCCTCCGCCAAGTTGTAGCCCGCGTAGGCGTTCCACTCGTTCCATACTTCGACGGCGCCTATGTTCTCAGCGCCTACCGCTTCTATGGCCCGGCGGGCGTATTCCGCGAACGCCTCGCGGTCCAAAGCCGTGTGCGGCATTCCACTGCTCAGCGTTGGATGGCTGTAATCCAGGATGAGCAAAATCTTCGCGCCGTGTTCCACCGCGACCTTGAATCGGCTAATCGAACTGTCGCCCGGGTTTGTCTTCCACACGCCCCCGGCGTCCGCCATCGTCGGATTCCAATACAGTTCGTCGCGATACATGTCCACGCCGAGGGCGTCCGTGATCGAAGCAACTTCGGCCTCGGTGAACATATCGGCCTGTTTGATGTGCCCCGCCACTCCCATCTGGAATCCGTCCAGGGTTATCGCCTGGTAGGTGTCCCAACCGGTGTCGGCAGGTTGGACAACCTCGATTTCACGGCTGAGACCCCCCGCTGTCACCGTGATGGTGCCCGTCCTAGCGGCGCCGGTAGTGTTGCTCGCCGCTATCGCGGTGAACTCGCCGTTGTACTGCCCTTCGGCCCCAGCGAGGCTCAACCACTGCGGGTCGGAAGACTCAGCTTCCCAAGTTCTAAGATCGGTCTCCACTAAGACCGTCAGTGGATCGGTCCCATCGGCTCTGGCCTCCCACCTGTCGGCTGAAAGGTCCAAGTTGCCGAACACCCGACTGATCGCCTCAAGGTACTGCCGTCCCCACCGTTGGTTCGGTTCAACGAAGCTGCCTTCCATGAACTCGTTCCAGGCGTATATCTTGCCCATCCCCAGCGTTTGCTCCGGATACTCCTCCATCATCTGCAGACCGGCCCTCAAGTGGTCTTCGAACTGCTGTGGCGTGGAACTCGATTGGTTGTGCGCTGTGTTGGCGTACAGGCCAGACGCCGCGGGGTCCGCAAGCGGGGTAGCGTCCCAGCCGGCCGTCATCTCCACCGGCCGGTTTTGCAACGCCGGCCAGGTATCCGGGGCATCCGCAAAACGCTCGGTTAGGCCGGCGGCCCAATGCGCACGATACATACCGTCCAGTTCGTCATAGCTCTCGGAATACACCACGTCCTCGCCCGTCGTCACAGGAAGCGTGTGGTGGTTGTATCCGGAGTTCGCCGAGAAGCCGCCCTCCCGCGACACCCAATTCCAGTGGGCTGTGGTGTTAGCCAGCCCGGAAATCAAATAGATGCCAGGGAAACCGGCCTCTCGCGCGCGCTGATCGGCCACGTCGTTGAGGGCTCTTAGACCCTGAAGATAACCCGCAGTCGGACCATACTCTTCGTTCGCGATTCGCTGGGCCATTGGAATCAAGAAATCGTCCGCAGTGTGGCTGAACACGACCGGTTCGCCGTCGATTCTCAGATACTCTGGGCGTGTCATGTACCGACTCAGCCACCTTTGGACAATCTGGGACCATCCATCGAGCGTCAAATCGTCGCGGGTCGCCTCAGTGGTAGCGTCCCACAAGAGGGAAAACGCGACATCGGATTGGGCTTCCGCGCCCACGAGGGCGTCAATCGACGCCTCAGAGGGAGACGTTCCATCGGGGTTCCAGACCCAACCGTAGGATACGTAATCGACGCCGTAGTCGGCCATCCAGCGCAACTGTTGCTCTGACACGGCAGACTCGGTGTCGTCATACCAGCCGAGTTCTGGTTGCCGTTGCGGAGTGCGTTCCGCGACCGCCGCCCACGGATTGGCCGACAGCCAAGGCCCCCAGCTTTCGTCGAAGAAACCCGGGTGCCACACGTTGACAACGGAAACCCCAACCATCGGGTCGGTGAAATCCGAGGAGCGGCGATCCGCCTTGACCGCCCCCACCGAGAGGTCGTCATCGGCGGATGCGGTCTCGCTAGCCGCTCCCGCCGTCAGACCTGACACCAGTGCCACGACCCCCGCCACGGTAACAGCCGCAGAGCGATATCCATACCTTCGCGTCATCGCTGCCCCCATTCGCCAGTGTTCCGTGTCGGCGGCGTAGCCCCACCGGCATCTACGAGGCCCGTGAATGACCGGCCGACGACCGCGCCAGCTGGGCAGGGCAAAGCCCGGACCAACCGAAACGCGGCACCTAGCATCTGGGACGGTGGCTCTTTCTGCCACCGTCCCAGGATCGTGGCCTCTTCGGCCAGGTCACGGGTTACTGGGTCTGTCGCGGTGACACCCTCATCGGGGTTGCGCATTTGGGGGCCCTTTCGCGCTGGGGTCTGTTCGGCGAGTCCCTTCGGCGGTCCCGCCGCTGTCGATGGTAAGCGCCTCACGGCGTGGGCGCATGGGCCCTCAGGGCCCGGATCAGGGGAAAACCCCGCGTGGACCTCGCTCGGCGTCGAACTTCCGCCCATCGCGAAGCCAGGCCGACCGGCCCCGGCGGGCCGGCCCCGGCGAGCCGGCCCCGGGGTCGGGCCCCGGGTCGGGCCCCGCTCTGCGAGCCGCCTCGATCGGACCGCGACGTCAGTGCAACCCTCCGCTCACCGCTACCCTCTGCGGATAGGGCGAGGGCCGGCATCGGCGGGAGGGACGCGGCGTGGGGACACCATACGTGTTCAACGTGCAGAGGTTTTCGCTGCACGACGGCCCGGGTATGCGCACGGCCGTCTTTTTCAAGGGTTGCCCCCTTAGGTGCCCGTGGTGCCACAACCCCGAATCCCAGGCGTTCAAGCCGGAGCCCATGGCCGATGGCGACGGCCGGGTAGAAACTATTGGGCGGCGGTACTCGGTTGACGAACTGATGGAAGAGGCCTCCCGAGATATCATCTTCTACGATCAATCCGGCGGTGGTGTGACACTTACTGGCGGTGAGCCGATGGCGCAGGACATCGATTTCATGTTTGAGCTCGCGACCGGCCTGGTCCGGCGCGGTATCGCGGTCGGCGTCGATACGTGCGGGGTCGCCCCGACCTCGGCGTTTGAACGCATGGCCGATGTCGCCGCTTTCTTCCTCTACGACCTCAAGTTCATCGATTCCCGGCTTCATCGAAAGTGGACGGGCGCGTCCAATTCTTTGGTATTGCGCAATCTGCAACGCCTAGCTCAGCTCCATGCCACAATCTATTTACGCCTTATACTCTTGGACGGGATCAACGCCGATAGTGCCACGATCCGGCAGACTATGGAGTGGCTACGGGAAAACAATATCGACGCCGTCCAGGTGAACGTGCTACCATATCACCGATTCGGGATGGACAAATTCGCTAGACTCGGCCGCAAGGCCACTGAGTTCCGCGCTCCTAGCGATGAAACCCTAGAACGAATACGCCACGACATCGAAGAGTTCTATCCACACGTCACTGTAGGCGGGTAGGAACCAGGAGGCGAAACATGGCGACGGACCCGAGCCGACCGCGTGGATCAACCCAGCGAACCCAGGCGCTTCGCCAGGCCAGCGAGGCGGCCGTACCCACCATCTCGCTGGAGCGGGCCCTGATCGAAACCGAGGTCTACCGCACGCACGAGGGTAAGGTCCCGATCCCCGTCCTCCGGGGCCTGTTCTTTCGCGAACTCATGGCCAAACGAACGCTCTACCTCGGCGCGGGCGAACTAGTCGTGGGCGAGAAGGGCGTGGCCCCGCAATCTGCACCCACCTTCCCGGAGTTGTGCTGCCACACTCTGGAGGACTTGGACAACATGGCGGGCCGCGAACGCGTCTCCTTCGCGGTGAACGAGGCGGACAGGGCCATCCAGGCCGAGGTCATCATCCCTTTCTGGCGCGAACGCGCCACGATGGCCAAGATGTACGCCGCCCTTCCCGACTCCTGGCACCGACTCTTTGCGGCGGGCCTTTTCACCGAGTTCATGGCGCAGCGCGGGCCGGGCCACACGGTGGCGGGAGGAAAGCTCTACACCCGGGGTTTCGCCGATTTCATGGACGATGCCGGCACTCACCTTGCCGCCCTCGACTTCCGTTCTGACATGCACGCGTCAGACCGGCGGGATGAGTTGATCGGAATGAAACTGGCGTGTGAGGGCATGGTGATTTTGGGGGAGCGCTACGCCGCTCTGGCCCGGCGAGAGGCGAGCCTAGCGCCCGATCCGGTGCGCCGCGCCGAACTGACCGAGCTGGCCGAGGTCTGCACCCAGGTTCCCGCCCGTGCGCCCCGCTCATTCCGCGAGGCCATCCAGATGTACTGGTTCGCCCATATCGGCGTGACCAGCGAGATGAACAATTGGGACGCGTATTCCCCGGGTAAACTCGACCAGCATCTGGAGCCCTTCTACAGGGCAGACATCGCCGCTGGAAGGCTCACTCGAGCCCAGGCCAAGGAGTATCTCGAATGCCTTTGGATCAAGTTCAACAATCAGCCGGCCCCGCCCAAGGTGGGCATCACCCTCAAGGAGAGCGCCACATACACCGACTTCTGCAACATCAACACGGGCGCGCTGCGAGGCGATGGCACTTGTGGCGTCAGCGAGGTCAGCTACCTCATTCTTGAGACAATGGATGAGATGAAGCTGCTTCAACCCTCCTCGAACGTGCAGATCTCACGCAAGACCCCCGAACATTTCTTGCGCGAGGCGATAAAGATCTCCCGCAAGGGCTGGGGCCAGCCCGCCTTCTACAATTCCGAGGCCATCGTCGCCGAGCTGCTGGGCATGGGTAAGGCACTGGACGACGCCCGCACCAGCGGGATCGCGAGCGGGTGCGTTGAGACAGGCACCGCTGGCATGGAGGCCTACGTCCTGACCGGTTACCTCAACGTCCCGAAGGTGCTCCAACTGGTATTGAATCGGGGCTACGACCATTACACCGATCAAAATGTCGGGGTGGACCTGGGCGATCCTCGCGACTATACCGGTTTCGCGGAACTGTACCAGGCCTTCGCGGACCAGTTGCGCCATGTAGTCGATATCAAAGTGGCAGGCAACAATCTGATCGAAAGACTCTTTATGGACACCATGCCGGTGCCGTTGTTGTCGGTATTGACGGACGATTGCCTGGCCAGCGGTATCGATTACAACGCGGGTGGCGCCCGCTACAACACCAGCTACATTCAATGCGTGGGCATCGCGACTATGGCCGATTCGTTGGCGGTGATCAAGAAGCACGTCTTCGACGGTGAGGCCGTGACCATGGACGCGCTCCTCGAAGCCTGTGCCGCCGATTTCGAGGGGTACCCCGAGATTTTCGATCTCGTCTTCAACAAAACACCCAAATACGGCAACGACGATGACTTTGCCGACGGCCTGGTGAGAGATGTGGCGCAGACCCTGCAGGACGTCATCGCCGGCCGTCC
Organism: Bifidobacteriaceae bacterium; assembly: GCA_031268115.1. GTDB lineage: Bacteria > Actinomycetota > Actinomycetes > Actinomycetales > WQXJ01 > JAIRRT01. Next base: position 2,856 of record JAIRXV010000280.1, on the reverse strand, counting down.
CACCCCCAAGGGTGCCACCACCATAGTGGAGTTCCTCCCCACGACCTGCCACGTGTACTTCGGGCAGGTGATGGAGGCCTCACCGAACGGCCGCCGCAGGGGCATCCCGCTACCCGATGGCATCTCCCCAGAGAAGGGAGCGGATCGGGCGGGTCCAACGGCCGTCATCCGCTCGGCCGCGAAGATAGACCAACTCAAGACGGGTGGGGCGCTCCTCAACCAGAAGTTCACCCCGTCGGTTGTGCAAGGAGACAAGGGTCTCAACGCTCTGGCTACCCTGATACGCGCCTACTTCGCGATGGATGGGCATCACATTCAATTCAATGTGATCGACAGAGACACGCTGATCGATGCCCAGCGCTATCCCGAGCAGTATTCCGATCTGATTGTTCGCGTGGCGGGCTACTCCGACTATTTCAACAACCTCGACAGGGCCCTCCAAGACGAGATCATAGCGCGCACGGAGCAGCCTCTTGGAATCGGTGGACAATAGGCGCAAGCTCGCGAGCGGCGCGCAGCGCCGGGGGCGCGGGCGCCCCAAAGTCAGGGCGCCCGCGCCTGCGCTAGTCGATTCTTCTGGTGTGTCTATTTGGTTGTGATGGTGTATTTTTTGGCGATGGGTCCGGCTTTGACGGTGAGTGTGGTTTTGCCTGGACTGTTCGCGGTTATACGTCCGGTTTTATCTACGGTGGCCACATCTGGGCGGGAAGACTTGTAGGACACTTTAACACCTGTTGCTTTAGCCGAACGATACGACCCAGTCACATACGCGACCTGACCCACATTCAACGACTTAGGCACTTTCGCGACAACCCGGGTCGCTTTCACTGCCGGTCTTACCGACACAACAGCGACCCTGATCTTCACCGACACTTTCTTACCGGCCCCGTTCACAGCCTTACTGGTCGCGGTAACCGTCGCTTTACCAGCCCGCACCGCAGTGATCTTCCCAGTAGAAGACACCTTCGCGATCCTAGGATTAGACGATTTCCACACCAACGCACCCGAATACGACGCGACCCGATCCGCGAAATACACCGCCACCGGCACCGTCACACTCTTACCCCTAACCAACGCCACAGCCGACTGACCGGCCTTCACCTTCGCGACCGCCACGACCGGAACCGGAACCGGCGGAACACCAGAATTAGAATCGACCCGCGGACGCAACCCAGCCAACGCGTTCGCCAACTCTGAAACCACCGCATCGATCTGCTCCTGCGAAGCGGCCGGATCGGCCAACACCTTTCGAGCCCGACCCACAACACCCAACACCGCATCATAGGACTGCGGGGTATACACATCGGCGACCAAACCATCCGCGGTACCCAACACCGACACCAACGCCCCACGAGCCGGCAACACAACCGGCTCAGACCCAACCACACCAACCAGACCAGCCAAACCCGCACTCAGCACCCCCACCGCCTCATCGATCCGACCCTGAGACGAACCCGGATCCGCCAACACCGCCCGAGCCGCCGCCAACGCATCGACCAACACCTGCCACGACCCAGACGTATACCTCCCCCCAACATTCGACAACCCAGCCGCAATATCGACAACACCCTGCAACACCGACCCATCGGGCACCGTCAAAGGCGGCACAACCTCAGGCACATCGACCACCAAACCAGCCAACGCACCGGCCAACACATCGACCGCAGCATCAATATCGCTTTGAACAGCACCCGGATCTGCCACCACCGCCCGCGCACCGTCCACCGCATCCTCCAACAACGCCCACGACACCTGCGTATACACACCATCGGCATTCGACTTGCCGCCAACCCTGACCAACAACGCCACCAACACACTGTCATCCGGTGCCACAACAAGACCAGCCAACGCACCGCTCAACGCCTGAGCAGCCGCATCCAACTGGGCCTGACTCACACCCGGATCAGCCAACAAACCCTCAGCCACCGCAACCGCCGCCCGCAACACATCCCACGAACCCGACGTATACAAACCACCCGGATTCGCGGTACCCACCGCAGCCGCCAACACCCCACTCAACACCGACAAATCCGGCGCCACCACCAACCCAGCCAACGCCCCCAAAACCGCCTGCACCGCCGCATCGATCTCAACCTGACTCGAACCCGAACCCAACACCACACCACGACCCGCCTCAACCGCATCCCGCAACGCCAACCACGAACCCGCCGTGTAATACCCACCCGGATTCGTCTTCGCACCACCCGTCGCCAACACCGACACCAACACAGACTTATCCGGTGCCTGGACCAACCCAGCCAACCCAGCCACCACACCGTCAACCGCCGCATCGATCTGACCCTGCGAAACACCCGCAGCACCCAACAAACCCTGCCCCACCTCAATCGCATCCCGCAACACACCCCACGACCCCACCGTAAACCGACCATTCCCATTCGACATCGCCCCAGCCACCGACAACACCGAAACCAACACACCCTCATCAGGCGGAGCCACCAAACCAGCCAACGCATCCCCCACATCAGACACCGCATCATTAATCTGCGCCTGAGTCGCATCCGGATCCTCAATCAACTCCAACGCAACCTCAACCGCATCCTGCAACACACCCCACGACCCCTGCGTATACCGACCATCCACATTCGACAAACCACCCACCACATCCACAATCGCCTGCAACACAGACCGATCCGGCCCCGGCGCCGGAACCGGCACCAACCCATCAACCGCATCCAACAACGCACCAACAACCAACCCCACATCCCCCTGCGACAAATCCGCCGAATCTGTCAACGCCACCACAGCATCACCCAACGCCCCACTCAACACATCAACCGACCCCTGCGTATACGCACCAGACAACACCGGCAAAAACACCACCACCGCATCAACCAA
>JAIRXV010000140.1 GCA_031268115.1 Bifidobacteriaceae bacterium | reverse complement strand
CGCCTACACCACAGGCTTAAGACTCTGGCCGGATGGACCTGGGAACGAGACCTGACCACCGGAATCACAACCATCGTCAGCGCCCTCGGACAAACCCACCGCATGCCCCCACCCCAACCAAACACCCCACCCTGGGCCTAATCTCCAAACGCCGGACCGACAAGGACCTGAAACCCGACCTGGCGTCGAGCCGCTCGGAATCTGGCGATCTTCAAGTCCCGTTCCATGACGAACAGCGTTGTCCTCGGCGTGACGCGCAGTAGCGACGACCACAGACGACCGTTACGCGTATACCCAGGTCACGCCTTCCTCCCAGATCATCACCGTAACCGCATCGTCATGGTCGGCGCCTCCAAGACCGTCCGACTGCGCGACTTCGAGATGGTGAAATGTCGAGTGGCTGCCACCCCACCCGCTACTCATTCACCGCCATCGGCCCGAAGGGAACCAAAGCAGCCCAGGCCGGGACGAAGGGTGGGCGCCTCTCAGCTCACGACGCTCAGACTGGTCGCGGCTGCGGCGAATCGATCCAGAGACTGACTGAAAGGCGTGTCGGTCTGGACTATCGCCGACGCGACTTCGCGGCCCCTTAGCGTCTCTTCTCGAAGTGCCTCCGGATCCGCCCGGACCAGATCGCCACGCTGGGCGAGCCGTTCGATCAAGGTGTCCACGGAGGCCTCCACCTGGATCACGAACGCATTCGGGTAGAGAGGCGCGAACTGATCCAGCGCCGCTAACCGGAGCAGGATCAACGGCGTGCGGCCGGTGGCAAAGTTAGGCAGCCCGTAACGGGCGCCAAAGATCGAAAGAGTGCCAAGGTAAGGGGTCGAGTCGAATTCGGGATCGGTCACGAAGACATGAGTGGCGCCTTCTCTCGGCCGGCGCGGGCGAGTGGTGTGGGTCAGGACCAGCTCGAACCGCGAGTTGACCCGCGTCAACGCCTCCGCGAGCGCGGTCTTGCCCGCACCAGAAGGACCTATCACCACCCGCGGGCGTTCCGGCTGATTCACGACGCCAGGCTACCGGTCCACCGGGAACGCGGCGCCTGCGCCCCCAGGGGCACATTTGTCCCGGCGCGTCAACAGGGTTCGTACAGGGCTATTCCGGTTGACCCCCGAATTCGCAGGGACATCCAAAGGCGTTCGCTTTCGCTGTCAGTTTCCAGGGTGGTCCAAGTCATGTGTGTCTGGCTCTTCGATAGGAGCTCCAGTTCTCCCTGCGATTGCGGCGCTAAGGCCGTTCCCTCGTGCCAGCCACGAGGCGCCGCGACTGAATTCGTTACCAGCCAAACTCCATTGCGCGATCGGCCGAGGCGAAGCAGCGCAAACCGCCTCGGCCCCCTATTTGCCTGGCACACGAATGCCGCCACAGACACCGAGGCGTCCTCAGCGGCTTTTATCGCATCGTCCACGCACTGGACGTCTTCAGCAAACCGGACGGCCTCGCGCCACGGCAACATGAGTTCGTAGCCAACCTCGTCGCAGAGACCTTCATATCCGCGCGCGCTAACCTCGTCTGCAAGGCTCGGAAGGGCGTCGCCAACGAACTGATCAGTCAACCGCCGCCGACGGCGCAGGTAATCCTCGCCCCAATCCTTCAGTCGATCTTGGGCAAAGACGGAATCGAGCAAGAGGTGGGCGCATTCGTGTGCCAGGATCATGCGGCGCCTGGCGTGCGAGGCGCCGTCCGAAAGCCGCACCGAAGGCCCTCGCGATGTCCATTCGGTGAATCCGTGGACCATGCTGGCGCCGCCCAGTATTTCGATGGCGCCGAGTCTGAATGCCGTGCGTATGACATTGGCCACAATCCCATCCGGCTCTGCGACCCGAAGATTGGCGACGGTCCGCTCAATGCAGGACGGTGGCGGCTGGAAGCTCATGGCATGTTGCCCAAGCCCATCGACCGATACAGCTGGGCCCAATCCTTGATCTCGAACACTGACGTCTCGTCGCCTTTCTGAGAGACCATGGCGGGGTACTGCCTCCGTTGCACGAAGGCCTGCCAAAGCGCGTCCCGGGCGGCGTCATCGAGATTCTCAAGTGCGCAGAAGGCGTGGAATGATCGGAGCGTTTTATTGGGTGAGGCCCTGTGGCCGATCACACTGTCGGGACCGCCCGGCTTGGCTTCCGGCATCCCGCCGATAGTCCGCCGCGTGATTTCGGCCTTCACCAGCGAACTGGCTTGCCCCCAATGGACAGGATCAACCCAGAACATGGCCTGATCAAAGGAAACGGTTGCGTTTCCGAACAGTACGGGATCGGTTGTCAGCAAAGCGTAAGCCTCGGGTGGAGGGCCAGAAAGTTCCAGTTGGACCAGGCGAGCATGTCTGTCGAAAATGGCGGTGCGGTGCGACTCCAAGAACGCGTGGACTAGCGCGGCGGCTTCTTCGTCGGTGTGAAACACCGCAGCGGTGCCGCCCTCAAGCTCTCCTTGGTACCGCGCCGCAGTGGCGAGCGGGATGATTTGTTGCCCTGCTGTTTGGCGCGACAGACGCAAAGTGGGGATTCCTACCATGGTGGCCGTTTGTCGTGTCATCCCGGTGCCCTGCGTTCCACCGCTTACAATGATAACCTGGACAGATGATCGAAGAACACTGGCGCGTACAAGATATTCGTCCGTTGACCGAACGAAAGTAGGTCCAGCGTAATCGGATGTATCTTCGACTTCGTAGCCATCGAGTAAGGGGTCGCGTTGAACTTGTCGGAGAGTTTCTCTGTTCCTCTTGTATTGGGCGAGGCCGACACCCGTTATAGGTGCATTCAGCTGGACTATTGGTTTTCCTGGGGTGAGCGTTAAGAGTTGGCGTTCGGCGCGTTGACGCAACCTACCGTGAAGGGACGTAGCCAATTGACTCTCGCGCTGTTCGCGAGTCTTCCCAGAAGACAGTAGAGCGTCTCGCGCTCTTTCGTCCAAGGGAGTATCGAAGTGAGAGTCGCAATAGACTAGGGCAAAGGCGTCGAGCAGATCGGCAACTGGCTTGATCTCGGCTTGACAAACATCGAGGTCGCGTGTCTTCGGGCAGGCGCCCTTGTGTAACAGGCGGACACAATCGAGAGCAATGCGGGCAAGGAAGACGGCGTGGTCGACCATGCCGCCGCCGTTTTCGGAGTAGGTGGCGAGGACGGACTTCACTAGTTGGTTGATGAGATCGTGGCGCGGCCCCCACAGCATATTCTCGGTGCTGAGTGCCGGATAGTGTGGCCAGAGGGCATACTCGACTGCATCTAACGTCTGGCTTTCAACCGTGCGGAAGGTCTCCATGTCAGACACCTTCGGGGTGGGTGGGATCAGGGCCTTGCGATGAGGCGGCCTGATCGGCGGTGCGCTGTGCGTCAGACCCGAAGTAGAAACCAAGAACAGTTGACACCAACGTCACAACCGGGGCGAAGATGAGCTGGAGTATGGACAGCAGGTGGGTGGGATCGAGGCCGAGCCTTCCGGTTGCGGCGGTCAGGATCAGGGTCGCGGCGATGGTGCCAGCGAGGGTCCACACGAGCACCAATGCCAGGGTTCGCCGGACCCGTTCGTGGACAAGCGTGACGCCGCCAGCTGGTCTGTCAGGTCTCTCGGGCCCGACGCGTTCGTTGACAATCGCGAGCCCGCCGGTGGGCCGAGCAGGCTGCAGGCGGGAGGCCGCGCCGGGTGCGGGAGAGGCCGGGGGCTGGCCTGGGATAGGGGGCTGGGCTGGGACGGTCGGATCGGTAGGAGCCACCCGCCCCGCCTGGTTCTCGGGGTCTTCTCGCTGAGGGGTCGGAGGTACCGGCCCGAAAGGCTGTGAAGCGTTGGAAGCAGGCGGGGTGGGAGGCTCGGGGGGCATCGCTACCTCAGATCCATCAAGGTCACCTGGTCGTCTTTGAGGAGGGCGACCTCATTGCCGTCATCGATCTTCTTCTGGAAGTAGGCGCGGTCAGCGATGGCCTTGCGTAGCTCGTCAGTCAGTGAGGTACCGTTGCGGGCCGCAAGGTCGCGAAGCATCTCCAACACATCGTCGGAGAGGTTGACCGTGAGTTTCTTTTTTAGCGCCATAGGCGTTCTATCTCCTCCTTCGTCTCGTCTGCCGCTGACTTGGAGACGTGGCGTGCGCGGCAGGGTTCCAGATGGACGCCTCCAACGGCCAGTGTGACCGGAAAATCGCCGTATGTCAACCGTACAAAATACGGGTCCATGGAGGACATCATACGTAAAACGTACGGCTTGATCGACGGCTCAAGCGATGGCGGCAGCGTCTTGCCTGGTCAACGCTTCGCGCCGGCCCCGCCCCCTGCCTGACGGTCAGGTCGCCAATGTCCCGGCGGCGCGTCGGGGTAGAGGGAAGCGTGTACCCGCCACCGCCTTTCGGCCCGTCTGCGAGACTTGCCCGGGGGCCGGCGCGAACCGATTTGGCGTCCAACACGGCGCCCACCCCAGTCACTGGAGCACGGAATGCTGTGTAGCGCCGACCGTTGACTGCGATGCGTGCCGGGGCCCTCGCGGAACCGGTAGAATGTGGCCGCTTCTGTGTACACTCGGCGGGCCGAACCGCGCTCCGTCTCGGTGTGCGCCCTGTCGAGATGGGGTTCGGTATGAGTAATCCTCTTTGGCGGACAAACGACGCCTTCTCCGGGCGATCCTCCTACACCACAACGGTGGGGGGCGGGCGGGCCGTCAGGTCCCCGGGCCTTGAGAACAACGCCTCTGGCCTGGATGGGTCCTACGGGTTGCAGGCCTATCCCGCACGTCAGACGGACGCGATGACGCACGACGACGTCATCGTCAGGACCTTTGGGCTCCTAGCGCTGCTGGTGTTCACCGGCGTGGCAACTTGGATGTTCGCGCCGGTCCTGATGTTCGTCGGATTCCCTGTGGCGTTTGTTCTCGGTATCATCGCAGGGCGTCGAGTCGCGCCGGGCCCGGGGCTATGCATCGCCTTCACGATATTCGAAGGAATGGGCATTGGCGGTCTTTCGGGGTTCTTCGAGACGGCGTACAAAGGGATCATCCTTCAGGCCGTGGTGGCGACCATCGCGGTGTTCGCCACGGTGCTCGTGCTTTACTCGTTTGGGGTGATCCGCACCAGCGCCAGGGCCACCCGCTTCGTTGTCACGGCCACCATTGGCTATATGGTCTTCTGCGTGCTCAACTTCGGCCTGGTGTGGTTTGGGGTCTTGCCAGACTTCGGGATTCGATCCGTCACGGTGTTTGGGGTTCCATTGGGCCTGGTGATTTCGATTGTAGCGGTGCTCTTGGCGTCCTATCACTTGATGCGGGATTTCGATTATGTCCAGATGGGTGTAGCTGCCCGGGCTCCGCGCAGGCTCGCTTGGATGTGCAGCTTGTGCCTGTTGGCCACGTTGGTTTGGCTGTACCTGGAGTTCCTACGGATCTTCGCCCTTTTGCGCAACTGATTTGAGGGCTGGGGCGGCTCTTGCGGCCGGCGGGGGTCGGGGTGTCGCGTCCCGGAGCGGAGGTGGGGGGATTCGAACCCCCGAGGGCTTGCACCCAACACGCTTTCCAAGCGTGCGCCATAGGCCACTAGGCGACACCTCCCGGCGTGGGACCCCCCGAGGATACCCGATGGGAGCCGCGCCGTAATGGACTAGGCTGACGGAGACTCCCCGTGCGGCGTCACCCCGCTGAACTCCCCCAGGGCCGGAAGGCAGCAAGGGCAAGCGGGCTCTGGCGGGTGTACGGGGGGTCCTTTCTTGTCGGTGGGCGTTGGGTGTGCGGGGTGTCGGGTGTTGGTTGGCCTTGGGGTGTGATGGCTACGCGGGGTCGAGAATCGGGATCGGGCCGTAGTACTCGATGGGCAGAAGGGTGAGCGGCGCACCGTCCTCCCCCGGGACCTGCCAACCCAGGTGTTCCCAAGCGTCAGGAGTCATCCACAGCATCTCCTGTTCGCCAGTCCAAGCCGCCGACTGCCCGTTCCGGAAGAGCTGGATGCAAAGGCGTGGGGTGGGGGTGGTGGTGTCTTGTGCGCTGGTGGGGCTCCACAGTAGGACGGTGCCGTTGTAGTCAGCGGTGGCAAGTGTGGTGCCGTCAGGTGACCATGCAATTGCTCTTACCGACCCTGTGTGTCCGGTGAGGGTGGCGGTGTTTTGTGCGGTGGTTGGGTTCCATAGTCGGACTGTGTGGTCGCCGCTGCCGGTGGCCAGGGTGGTGCCATCAGGTGACCACGCCACTGCGCCGACCCACCCGGTATGTCCCGTGAGGGTGGCGGTGTTTCGTTCGTTGATTGGGTTCCATAGTCGGACTGTGTGGTCGCCGCTGCCGGTGGCCAGGGTGGTGCCGTCACGTGACCACGCCACTGCGCTGACCCACCCGGTATGTCCGGTGAGGGTGGCGGTGCGTTGTCCGTTGGTTGGGTTCCACAGTTGGACTGTGCCATCGTCCTGGGCGGTGGCCAGGGTGGTGCCGTCAGGTGACCATGCAATTGCTCTCACCGAGCTGATTTGTCTGGTGAGGGTGGTGGTGTTTTGCGCGTTGGTTGGGTTCCATAGTCGGACTGTGCCGTCGAGGTCGGCGGTCGCCAGGGAGGTGCCGTCACGTGACCACGCCATCGCTTCTACCGAGCTGGTGTGCCCGGTGAGGGTGGCGGTGTTTCGTCTGGTGGTTGGGTCCCACAACCGGACTGTGCCCTCGATGCTGGCGGTGGCCAGGGTGGTGCCGTCCGGTGACCATGCCACAGCGTGGACTGAGCTGGTGTGTCTGGTGAGGGTGGCGGTGCGTTGTGCGCTGGTTGGGTTCCACAGCCGGACCGTACGGCCGTGGCCAGCGGTGGCCAGGGTGGCGCCGTCGGGTGACCATGCCATCGCTCTTACCGAGCTGGTGTGTCCGGTGAGGGTAGTGGTGTTTCGTGGGTTGGTTGGGTTCCATAGTCGCACTGTCTGGTCGTAGCCGGCAGTGGCGAGGGTGGTGCCGTCAGGTGACCATGCCATCGCGTTGACCTGGCCGGTGTGTCCGGTGAGGATGGCGGTGTTTTGTGCGTTGGTTGGGTTCCATAGTCGCACTGTCTGGTCGTAGCCGGCAGTGGCGAGGGTGGTGCCGTCAGGTGACCATGCCATCGCGTTGACCTGG
>JAIRXV010000139.1 GCA_031268115.1 Bifidobacteriaceae bacterium | reverse complement strand
GCACGCGAAATCCCGGAGGTCCTTCAAATGGGCGCAGATGCGGCGAACACAAACACGAGCCCCGACCGACTGTGGCTGACTGGGGTACGACTGCCAGGGGAGGATGGCGCGGTCGATGTCGCGGTGGCAGACGGGGCGGTGTCGGGGATCTGGCCGGCTGGTTCGCGCGCGGCCTCGGCTGAGGCCGTCTCAGCGGAGGGCCGGTGGCTGATGCCGGGATTCTGGGACGAACACGTCCACTTCGACCTGTGGGCGGAGCATTCGCGGCGGCTCGACGTGGCCGGTGCGACATCCGCCCGTGAGGTGGCAGCGGTGGTGAGGGACGCCATCGTCCAGGGGAAAGGGAACGAGCCGCTGGTGCTAGTGGGGTTCCGGGACGCGCTATGGCCCGACACCCCCCACCGAGACCTGCTCGACGCCGTTGCGGGCGATCGGATAGTGGTGGCGATCAGCGGCGATCTGCACTGCGGTTGGCTCAACGGGGCCGCCCTACGCTGGGTTGGTCTAGGCGATCACCCGACCGGAGTGCTGCGCGAAGAGGAGGTTTTTTCGTTGCCGACACACTTGGAGGGCGTCGAAACGGCAACGCGGGACCAATGGGCGATGGATGCGGCGCGTGCGGCGGCGGCGCGCGGAGTGGTCGGCATCGTAGATATGGGAGCGGAATGGAACCAGGGCGGTTGGCTGCGCCGAAGCGCCGCCGAGCCTAGCCCGCTGCGGGTGGAGTGCGGGTTCTACCCCGAGGATCTGAGCCGGGCAATCACCGCTCGCAGGCGCACGGGCGACCCAGTCGAAGACGATCCGTTGATCGCGGTGGGGCCGTTCAAAGTGATCTCGGACGGTTCGTTGAACACACGCACGGCGTGGTGCTTCGACCCCTACCCAGGGCTGAGCGGGCCCGAGGCGTGCGGCCTGGTCACGGTGCCGATGGACCAGCTCGTTCCCTTGATGGGCCGGGCGGCCGAGGCCGGATTGACTCCGGCCGTGCATGCCATCGGCGACCGAGCGAACGCCATGGTTCTGGACGCGTTCGAAACGGTCGGTTGCGCTGGGCGGATAGAGCACGCCCAGCTCATGCGATGGGTGGACGTGGATAGATTGGCCCGCTTGGGGTTGGTCGCTTCCGTCCAACCCGAACACGCGGTAGACGATCGCGATGTGGCGGACCACCACTGGGCTGGGCGAACCGACCGCGCCTACCCGCTGGCGAGCTTCCTGCAGCGGGGCGTTCGCCTGGCGTTCGGATCTGACGCCCCGGTGGCGCCGCTCGATCCTTGGATCGGCGTTGCGGCGGCCGTCAGCCGCACCCGCGGCGGCCGCGACCCTTGGCACCCGGAGCAGCGGATCGACGTGCGTCAGGCGATCCGGGCTTCGGCGCGCGGGCGACTCATACCGGAGTTGGGGATGGCCGCCGATCTCCAACTCGTGGAGCTGGATCCGCTGAAGGCCAGCGCACAGGATTTGCGAACGATGCCGGTCGCCGCCACGTTGGTGAATGGCAGAGCCACCTGGTGGTCGCTGTAGGGGATCGGACAGGGCGGCGTGACATCCGCCACATTTCGGGGAATTAGCGCCTCGCACCGGCGTCCTTTCGGAGTGATTCTACCTGGTTGATGAGACTTCTGGCGGGCTGTTCCGCGCTGCCGTTCCGCTAAGCGTCTTCAAGCGGACTCCGCCAATTGTCGGGTAAAGCTACTGGTCAGTGTCCATGTCGCGATGAGGCGGACTTTGGCGTTTGCGTAGTAATACCCTTCGATCAGAGGGCGCCGCGCTCTGTGCGACCGAACCGGAGGCAACGTACCAGGGTAATTCCACGGTTCAGCTTCCGCCCTGAGCGGACTAGCATTGCGCCATTGATCGTCACTCACGGGGGAGAGTCAGCATGTCTTTGGAAGAGAAGCTGGAATTCCGGTCGGTCCTCGAGCGGTTGCAACACCGGATCGGCCGGAGCGGACCAGGCGGGAGTAGTAGGAGCAAGGCGGCTCCCGAGGTCCGTCAAGCGACCGCGGCGCTCCTCGCGACGGCCCTGTTGATGCCGCTGGCAGCGATGATCACGCACGCGGACCAGCCGATTGACGAGGTAGTCGTGACTGCGGGCCAGCTCTTGCCGACCACCAGCTCGCTCGGGGTGAGGATCCATCAGGCCGGGTCAACGCACTTATTCAGCGTTGTCGGACTCAGCGACACAACCGGGTATGAGAACTTGCCCCTTGACGAGTTCGGCCTGAGATTAAAGGGCGAGTTCCCGGTCAGGATCCAAGCCTATGGGGCCTCCCCTTCGGACTTGCCCCTCTACGTCACGTTCGAAGATGTCTCGATCGATCGACCGAACGGTGGGGCACCCTTCGGCCTAGCAAACGACGCCAACGTCAATCTGAGGCTTGTGGGCAGCTCGACGCTGACCGCCTCGGCGGATGCTGGTGTTGGCGTTCCAACAGGCACCAACTTGGTCATCGGATCTACAACCGCTGGCACCCTCAGCACGACAGGTGTATACCGCGGGGCTGGGATCGGCGCGCAAGGCACAGGCAGCAACGGCGGCATTGCGATCAGCGGCAACGCGGTGGTCAAGGCCACGGGCGGCAGTGAGGCCGCGGGCATAGGCAGCAGCGGCTACGCACCCCCGGCCGGCGGAGCCATCGCCATTCGCGATACGGCGGACGTCACCGCCATCGGCGGCGACCGGTGCGCTGGTATCGGGGGCGCTCATTCGGCGCCCGCCGGCTCGATCACTATCACGGACCAAGCGTCAGTCCGTGCGCTAGCGGGCCGCGACGCGTCGGCCATTGGCGGGGGTTACTATGCGGGAATCGGCGAGATAACGATTAGCGGGCAAGCGAAAGTTATGGCCGTGACAAAGATCGCTGGTGCCGCCATCGGCGGCAATGGGCCCTTGGGGTCGCAAAGCACGGATTTCGTGAAAATCACAGGATCGCCGATCGTTGCCGCATTCGGATCCGTGTCGAGCATTGGCGGTGCCCCTCAGGGAGTTACCGAAGTTGTGAGCGGTTCAGTGACGATTGAAAGCGGATTCGTTGTGGCCTTCGGTTCTATCGGAAGAGTGACCGGCCCCGTAACCATTAGCGGTGGATCAGTTCACGCTCGCGGCCTGCCCAGATACGGTCCCGCGGGGGCCACCTACCCGGTCAACGGCGACGGCGTTTCGGTCTATCCGCTGTACATTCCGGCCTACGAAGGCGGGACGGACTTAACTGACCTCGACTTGACCGCGCCGCCGTTTGCCTACGCCCAACACACGGTCACGCCGGAGCAACGGGCCTGGATTGATCAAACGCCAGACTCATTCGAGTTTTCCACCACAATGAACGATATGCGGAAGCAATCGCGGGAATTGGCCGCCGTGCTGTGGGTGCCGCAGGGAGTTCTGAGCGGTCTAACTCTGCGGGACCCAGCGGGTACCTACGGGTTTGGTGCCACGATCGCGGCCACAGACGACTTGAACTACGCGCCGGACCTACCCACCAACATTCTGAGGCATCACTTAGTCAACGTTCAGGTAAGCGCCGATGGCACGGCGAATCAAGAGACATCGACCAAGTTGGAGCTTAGTTTCTCGCATCCGGTTGAGCACCTCACCGCCGCACATGTCGCTGTTACAGACGGCACAGTTTCCGCAGTCGCAGATCCAAGCGGATGGGCCTCCAACGCGGACTACACGGTCTGGACTCTGCCGTTGAGTTCGGTGTCCGGCGAGGGCACCGTCAACGTCGATATCCCGCAGCTCGGCCAGATCCTGGACGGCTACCTCATCTCGGGCCTGCCCGCCACGGTTCCGGTTCACGCCAAGCGGGGACCCGACTTGACTCCAGGGGCGGGAACCCGAACAGCACTGAACGCGGGTGCGGCCAGTTTCGGTGCCTCCGCGGCAGGCCGATACCACTACTTGGTGGCGTTGCCCAGCGAGCTGGCGCCGACCGCTGCCGCGGTCGTGGCCGGTGGGAATTCCGGCACCAAGGAGGCCGGGGCCAACACGATAGGACTCGGCGTGGACGATCTGAAGTCCAACGGTAGCCGGGTCGTGGTGTACGTGGTCGGTGAGGACGCGGAAGGCAATTTGGCTGGCGCGCCGATCGCGATCACGGTGGGTGCGTTTTCCGCTGTGACTTTGACGCACAATCCCGGCGGCAGCGTCGGGGAGGTCTCTCCCGGATACGTTGAGGGCACCGAGGTTCCCCTCCAAGCCACGCCAGACGCCGGTTACCAATTCGCGAGCTGGGATGTCACTGCTGGCGGCGACAACACTCTGCTCACGGACCGGCTCGCGGCGAACACCGCGTTGACTATCCCAGGGGAATCCGTGAGCGTCCATGCGACATTCGCGAAGAAACCGCTGACCGTCCGATTCGACGTCAATAAGCCGGCGGACGCGCCGGAGGACACGTCCGGGTGGGCCGCAACCGGTACGGGACGCATTGAGGAACCAATCGGCGCACCCCCCGCCCCCCCGCCCCTAGCGGATTTCGAGTTCGTCGGTTGGTATCCGACCGCGCTAGCTCCCGGTGCCGCCGATCCGGAACAGGCCTGGGACTTCGCCAGCGACCTAATCGATGCGCCGATGATCGACGGCGATTCCGTGACGCTTCACGCCGCTTGGACCACGGCGTGGAGCGAAGTCCGCTATGACTTGAACGACTCCTCTGCCTCACCCGCCACACCGGCGAGCCTCGGACCCGATAGGGCGCGGATCGGCTCGAAGATCGTGGACGCTGCGTCCTATAGCGAAGGAGTGAGACGCGCCGGTGGCTTCAAGTTCGGCGGGTGGTTCCTCGACTCTGACCTGACAGTTCCCGTCACGGACTCGTCCACGGTGCCTGCCGGGCACGCCACCCTGCACGCCATGTGGTTGGAGGAAGCGGACACCGCCTATTTCGTGTTCCACTACAAGGTGGACGCGATCGGACGAGAGACGCTGGCGGACACCGATTCTCCTGTGGGCAGGATTGGGACGCCCTCGGCTCAGGCTCAACCAAAGGACTATCCCGGCTACATCTTCAATGCGGGCCGCTCAAGCACCGCCGGCGAGATATCCGCGGGCCTCGAACTGAAGCTGTACTACGACGTTCGGGCGGTCGCCGTGGTCTTCGATGCAGGCGATGGCGGGTCAGGTGGCGGAACCGCCACGACAGGCCATTATGACGAATTGGCGCCAGCTTGGGACAACCCAACCAGAAGCGGGTTCGCGTTCAAGGGTTGGAAGTCTTCAACCGTTGGCCTATGGGATTTCCAGTCCCACGTGTTGACCGAGGCCAATGGCGTTGTCTGGTTGAACGGGACCGACCCGGGCCGGCTGGAGTTGACAGCCATATGGGCGGCCCGCCCCGCAGCCAGTGGCGCTAGCGCGATAGTCGCATTGGGAGGGAATGTCAATCTGATCGGCACTGTCACCCCCGATGCAGCGAATGGGGCATCGATCTTCACCGCCCAGGTGACCACGGATGAGCCTTGGGTGCCCACCGCGACGATCAGCCCAACGGTCAACGGCACGGTTCATTTTGAGGCCGGGACGCTTCCCGCCGGAACCTACGCGTTTACGGTCCGATACACCGACACCAACGGCTTGACAGGGACCGCCGATTTCACGGTCAAAGTGGCCGGGCTCCCGACAGTGGAAGGGAACACCGTCGCAGTGATTCCCGAGGGCGGCCAAGGCAGTTTTACTATCGCCGTCACATCCGATGCGCCAATCGACAGTGTTTGGGTGACGGGTGCGCCAGCCGGATCGACGGTTGTGGCCCAGCCGGACGGAACAGTGTCCTTCGATGCCGGATCGCTACCCGGAGGGCAATACACCTTTGGCGTCACATACACCGACGAGGTGGGTCAGAATTCGCCAACAGTCGGGTTTACCGTGACGGTGCAGGCCGCACCGACCGGGGCGGGCAGGAGCATCGAACTGGAAAATGATCGGATTCTCGGATATGTATTGCCGTTGGGTGACGCGGCTGGCACCAACCTTCAAGACTTGACCGCGTCATCGTACACGGCACCAAGCAGCGGGTCGTTCCAACTCGACGCAAACCGGTTGATCTACACCCCTCAAGTAGGTTTGGCTGGGACGGTTCCTTTCGAAGTGACTGTATGCGACGATTTGGGGCAGTGTCTGAACCTCGAATACAGTTTCACCATTCTGTCCGTCTTTGTTGAATACTCCCCGCCTGCGGCCGCAGGGGATTCCGCGATCATAGGTCTTGGCGGTAGCGCGCTGTTGGAAGGCTCCGTGACCACGGATTCTCGCGCCACCGTTGTGTCCAGAGTTGTCACGACTGCCGATCCCTGGGTGGCGCAGGCAACAATCGATGCCGCGATCGACGGTACGGTGCGATTTGAAGCGGGAACGCTGGCGCCCGGAATGTACGAGTTTACGGTTCTCTATACCGATTCGAACGACCTAACCGGGACAGCTGGCTTCTGGGTGCTCGTGGTCGCGCCACCCGAGGTTGACGGCGATGCGACCGATCGAATCCGGCCGGGTGAGACCGCCGTTATCGAGTTGACTGTCACCACCGTTGTAACCATTGAATCGACCACCGTGACTGACGTGCCAGCGGGCGCCACCGTTCAGGCGGGCACCGATGGGAAAATCACGTTCGATGGCAGCAATCTGCCGGAAGGCGAATATTCCTTCGACGTGACCTTCACCGATTCCTTGGGGCAAACGACAGATCCGGTGACGGTTACCGTCATAATTCAGGGGCCGCCCACTGCGGCCAGCAACGAGGTCCGGGAGCGGGTGCGATGGAACGGCCAGGTAACGTTCACCGAATCGGTGGTCTCCACCAATGGCCAAATCGTGGGTCGAGGCATCGAAGTGACGCCAGACGAGGGTACGGCCAGCCTGGATCCGGTTCGTTATGACGCTACGGGAGCATCCGGCGGCGAGCACCCATTCGTTGTCCGTTACGTGGACAACTTGGGGCAGTCGATTACCGTTAGGTACATTCCAACAGTGCAGATTCCGCCAGTGGGAACCGGGCGGCAGTTCACCATCGACGACGACAGGACGGTACTCGACATCGACGTGTTGAGCGACATCACTGGGACCGCGCTGCAGCCGCTGACAGACAAGTCGTTCTCCCGTCCGTCACTCGGCAGCGTGTCCGTGAACGGCGATAAGCTGCGGTACACGCCGCAGGTTGGCAGGACCGGGACAGTCGATTTCTTGGTAGCGATTTGCGATGACCTGGATCAATGCGCTGAGCTTCGGTATTCGGTGACGATCAAGGCGGTACGCACCGAGACGCCTGCTACGACCCCTCCGGCTACGACCCCTCCGGCTACGACTCCGCCGGCGGCGACTCCGCCTGCCACGGCGGCTCCTCTGGCGACGACCGCCCCTGCCACGACCCCGCAAACCGTCCAAGCATCCCCCAATTCAGACGATGTCTCAGGCTCGAATCTGCCGTTGATCGTGACAGATTTGGGAGACTCCGCAGAACTGGCGGCAGATGACTCGGCGGACGGGGCGCAGCAGGGCAGTGAAGCGAACGGCGATCTGGCGAAGACGGGTATGAACCTGTCCGCACTGCTCGGTTTGTGGCTCGCCTTGATGGTTGCTGGAGGGCTGCTTCTGGCAGGGTGGGCACACAGGCGTGGGACGTTTACATTTGGGCGCGCCCGCCACGGAAGGTAGGACAACGCGGCCGAACCGCTGAGCTTTAGAAGGCTTCCGGGGTCGAGTCGGGTCCCACGGCGGAGGGCCCGGTCGGCTCTGGGCGGGCGCGCGGCCCCCTTGCGATGCTGGGGGCCGCACGCCTCAGCGCAGCATCGGTGCGGGCGGCCAGAGTTTGGGCCTATCCTTGCGAGTGGGCAACGCAGCCCGCTTGGCACGGGGGGAACCCGGTGGATATAGGTGTCCGCTATCTTCCTCCTCCTTTTGCGAAAGGCTGAAACGATATGAAGGGTTACGTTCTCGAAGGCGTCGGTGAAGCAAAGTGGAGCGACGATATTCCCGACCCGGTTCCCGAAGCAGGGGAAATCGTCATCAGGCCGGTGATCGTGGCACCGTGCACTTCCGATGTCCACATCTTGGAGACAATGGCATATCCAACGCTTAAAGGAAAGCCTTTGGGCCACGAGGTGGCCGGCGTGGTCCAGGCAGTGGGTGAGGGCGTCCACGGCTTCCAGGAAGGCGATAGGGTCGCGGTACCGTCGCTTCCGGTGAATTGGGGTAACCCGATGATCGAAGAGGGATATGATAAGTACGATTCGCTTAGCCCCTACAGTTCGGCGGACCCGCGTCTGGGCGGGTGCTTTTCCGACTATTACCTTGTTCAACAAGGTGATATGAACCTAGCCCGGGTGCCCGATGACGTCACCTGGGAACAGGCCGTGGCCTGCACCGATATGGCGACCACCGCCTTTGAAGGCGTGAACCACCTCAACCTTAAGTACGGCCAAACCGTGGTGGTGTACGGCATCGGCGCGGTTGGCCTACTGGCCATTCCGGCCGCTATCCTCAAGGGTGCTGGTCGCGTGATTGGCATTGGTTCGCGGCAAGTCTGCTTCGATGCGGCAACTGGGTACGGAGCGTCGGATCTGGTCAACTATCGCAACGGCGATGTCGTGGAACAGGTCTTGGAACTGAATGACGGACCGGTGGATGCCGTCATCGTCTGTGGCGGCAGCAATATCTCCGCAATCGCCGATGCCGTCGCGATGGTTCGCCCCGGGGGCTACGTTTCGAATGTCGCAGTCTTCATGGCGGACCGCGAATTCGTCTTGCCCAATTCGGCGTGGTCTTACGGCGTGGGCGATAAGACCGTCTGCGGGGTCTCAACTCGCGGGGGGCGGGCGTTCCTGGAGCGTCTGATGGGCCTGGCCCAGTATGGACGCTTCGCGCCGGAAGGGATCGTGACGCACACGTTCCACGGCATGGACAAGATTCCCGACGCCTTGGCGATGATGGGCGGCAACGACCGCTCGGCCATCAAACCGGTGGTGTATCTGGACTGAAAGCCCACCCTGGGCCGGCTGGCCGCCCCCTTGAGCGGGCACCCGAAGAGGTGGTCGCAACGCAGCTGTTCTCGATCTACGTGGCCACGTAGAGTCCAGTTCCACCTCAGGCTCGCCGGGGCGACACGCCGGGACGGAAGATTTAACCTTCGAGAGCGGCCCGGGCGAAGCGAAACCGGGTTTGCGGCCCCTTGACCAGCTCCCGTGTCGGGGGAGCGGCCGCATTTCACCTGAGGGCAGGCCAGCCGACCCCTGGCAGATGACCGCTGTTGGCCCGGCGTTTCCCTGGCGTTCACCAACCCATGTATCTGGCGTTTACTTGGGCGCTGCGGCAGGCCAGGGCCGGTTTGTGGCCGGCTGTTGGCGCGGCCAAACTATGGGTCGCCGGG
Source organism: Bifidobacteriaceae bacterium (assembly GCA_031268115.1). Lineage (GTDB taxonomy): Bacteria > Actinomycetota > Actinomycetes > Actinomycetales > WQXJ01 > JAIRRT01. The sequence continues at coordinate 9,295 of JAIRXV010000139.1, read as the reverse complement.
ACTTGCGGCCTAGGGGTACGAGCCTCGCGGGCCTTGGGGTACCGGCGCTGACAAACGGTGTTCGCGCCCCGAGTGCCGGCCCCATGCGGGCTCATTCGCGGGCCTCGACGTGTGGGAGTTCAGATGCGTGGTTCGGGTATGGCGTGGCGAGACGGCCTCAGGGCCACGACCCGGCGCCAGCACCGGATTCGGTGGGTCGGCATGGCGCTCGCTGCGGGATCGGCCCTGGGTTTGATCGCGGTGGCCTCCCCAACGGTCAGCGTCGCGGACGATGCCGGCCGGCCCGTGACCGTTGCGTGGTCCGGTGGCAACGATGCCTGGCTTCAAGAGTTCCAACCCGAACGCGATCCAGAATCGATCCACTACGAGGACTTCGAGAACGTAGAGGTCACCGTGAGCCGGACCGAGGACCTGGTGGATGAGGTACTGAGCGTCCGGCTGACCGGGATGACTGGGCCGACGCTGGTGCTCGACCAGTATCTATCATCAGGCGGCCGTGCGGATTTCGGGGCAAACTTCATTCAGGCGATGCAGTGTTGGGGCGATCCGGCCGCAGAGGATTTCTACAAGAACTGTCAGTGGGGCGCGTGGGTATACACGCTGGGTAATGCCGCTGCCAACCCCAAGGTGGCGGATCGATTCGGTCAGATTTCATCGGCTGGTGCCCGGGGAAACGAGGATTACGACATCCCCTTCCGGGCGTACACGGGCGCGGAGTTCTCCAGCTTGCCACTTGAGCGGTATGGCAAGGCCACGATCAACGAGGTTCTGTCAGCGGACACGAGCAATGAGCGCACGGCGGCCGCCGATGGGAATGGGGTGGCTGCTTTCGCGTTCGAGGCTCAATCGGCCGCGGCCCAGCCGTATCTCGGGTGCGGCAACCCGGAGGCAGGCGAACGCTGTTGGTTGGTGATTGTTCCCCGAGGTTTGCACCATTCACCGCCCCGGGAGAACTGCATGACGACGGATCCGCCCATGCGTGACGAACGCTTACAGCAAGGCTCGCCCATCAACCCCCAGTGCGACTACTGGGGCAATCGGATGGTGATACCACTCGACTTCCGGCCTACGGGGACCCAGTGCGCGGCGGGCGGCACCGAGCGGCGCACCAACGGCACCGAGGCCATTGCTGCTGCCTTCGGATCGTGGCAGACGGAGCTGTGTCGCCGCACGGGTCAGGCCTACACGTTCTCCACCTCGGCCGATGGCGTGGCTCGCGGCAACCTTGCAACTGGCCTGACGGGGTTGGCTTTCACGTCCAGGCCGTTGACGGCTGAGACGGTGATCCCGGCCGGGGCGGCGGACGGCACCGATCTGAGCCGCGTGATCTATGCCCCCGTGGCGGTGACTGCGGCGGGGATCGCCTTTAACGCCAACGTGCGCGGGCATATCGAAACTCACATCAACCTCAATGCCCGGCTGCTGGCCAAATGGATTACGGGCTCGTACGCCCTTGATCAGCCGCTTCGGGAATATGCGGAAGCCATTCCTGGCGGATTGGCCGGACCGTGGGTCGAAAAGTCCTCGGAAGAAGTGGGCACCTCCTACTGCAACAACCGAATCACTAACGATCCAGAGTTCCGAGTTCTCAATCCTAACCTCACTATTGCCGCAGCCGCAACACTCACTGTGACGGGTCCGCAGGAATCGGATTCGGCCCAGGCTCTATGGGATTACATCCAGGCCGATGACGCCGCCCGGGAATTCTTGTCCGGTGAACCTGATGATGTGCGGCCCGGTGATGAGAACAACTGCGGGATGACAGTCAATCCCTTCTATTTGCCTCTGGGGCACCCGGACGCGCGAGTTCCTGAATTGGTCGAGGTGCAGCGTCACTCGGCGACCGCCAAGGGCGACGTCCCGACCTTGGTCATCGCTGAGACCGAGAGCGGTGGGGTCCGATGGCGTGACGTGGGTTTGGCCCACGAGGATGGGACACCTCTGAGCTTGGCCAATGACCCGGTTGCCTCGTTCGCGATGGCGGATGAAACCCCTATGCCGGCGATGCTCGAATACAGCAATCAATACCGCTACGACCAACTCCAGGCCCATCCGTATGCCACGGGTCTTGCGGCGGCGGCCCGGATGGTTTTTCGCGGCGATTCAGGTTCCAAGACCTCCTGGGATAATTCGCGAAATGACGGTCCCAACTTAGGCGTATACATTTCCAACGGGATGTCGTCCTCCAGCAACGTGTACAAGAGCGGCTTCACTGACACCCCGAATGCGGATGCCTATCAATTGCCGCTGGTGTCCCTCCAAGTGCCGAATAGTCCAGGGTTGTATGTGGACGCCGATGACGCGGGCCTCACCGCCGCCCTGAACGCCCGGACCGTCAGTGAGGTCGAAGGCGTGGAGGAGATTGAGGTCGGTTCACTGCCCGCGGCCGCCTACCCTCTTACCTCGATTGTTTACGCCGCCGTCAACCTGGACGCCAGCGACGCCGAAGCGCGGACCGATTACGCCAACCTCATCGAGTATGCCGTGACGGATGGGCAGGTGTCGGGGCATTCGACCGGTCAACTGCCTGTGGGCTATCTCCCTTTGACCCAGGAGCTACGCGACCGAGCCTTGGCTGCGGTTGAGGTTCTGCGAACGCCCGATGAGCCGTCTCCCACTCCTTCCACGTCATCGACCCCATCGGCCTCGACCACACCGAGCAGCACGCCCACACCCAGCCCGAGCCTCACACCGAGCGACACACCAACCCTCGGCGCCGATGGTCGTGACACGCTCACGCCGACCACGCCCGCGCCGAAACCGTCCTCATCGCGCAAGGCGACGGCCACGCCCTCCCCAACTCCATCGGTCAAGGCGAGCACCAACACCAGCGGCGGCCACGCTGGCGCGCCAACCGCGCCGTCCGGCCCGCCCCCACCTGAGGAGGACCCCCTCCAGCAGGAGGCAGTCCTGGGAGAGGACGAGGTAGCGGAGGGCGGTGTGGTCACGTCCCAGCGCCCCGCCAGCGTCGAGGCGGCCCCGGCGGTCACTCCGGCCAGTGGATCGCCCGCAGCGGGAGCCCTGGGCGGAGGCCTAGTGACCGGGCTCGCGGGTGCCATTGCCGGCCCAGTGCTGTTGCGCCGCAGGGAGGCCCAACGATGACGGACCCACGGCCAAATCCCATTTCCAGCTTCTGCATGCAAGCGCGGCTTAGGCCAGCCCATGCAGAAGCCCCCACTGCGCGAAGTCTCAGCAGGACATCACCGCGAAGCGGGGGCGAAGGGCACGCGCCCATCTGGGTGCGCGCATCCGCTCACCATAGAGGGGAACAATGAAGAACACAAAAACAGCAGTACTGAGCGTCACCGCTGTGTTGTTGGCCTCGGCCACGGCACTTTCGGCGGCGCCAGCCATGGCCGATCCCACTCCTGGCACGTACCCACCCCTGGCGGGTACCGGGAGCGACACCACCCAATTCGTGCTCGGCGGACTCGCCCAGGCGATCCTGGACGGTGAAGGCCAACCGATCATCGGCTCGTTCGATGCGGTCGATCCGGAGTCCAGCCAACCGGGTGGGCTGATCAAGCCGACCGCTACGGGCACCGATTTCAACCGGCCCAACGGTTCCGGGGCGGGCCTGCGCGCGCTGGCCGCCTCGATCAACCCCGAGGGCACCCGCACCCAACCGCGGACTGACGGCACCACCACCAACGTGGATATCACCGGACAGTTGGACTTTGCTCGCTCCTCGAGCGGTCCGTCCGGAGCGGGAAGCGACCTGACGTTCATCCCGTTCGCCCAGGACGCGGTGAGCTATGCCTATGCCCGATTGGGCGGTTCAACCGTGCCGACGAACCTCAGCTTGTCGGAACTCGCCTTGATATATGACCGGACCGTTGTCCGATTCTACGGTGATGACGGCGCCTGGCACGATTATTCGCCGCGACTTCCCCAAGCAAGTTCGGGTACGCGGAGTTTCTTCCTGAGCAAGCTCGGCTTGACGGAGGCGGATGTTAGCTGGATCAGCTCCAGCACTTTCGTTCAGGAGAATGACGGCAGCGAAATTGATCAGGTCGGAGAGATTGTGCCATTCTCGGTCGGTTCATATGTGGCGCAAGTAAACGAGAAGGTTCCAGACACTGTCACCGATAATGATGTGCAGCTGGGTCGCGTAAACGGTCTGCAGCCGGTCATTGATGGCGTGCCGAATCCCGCATTCCCGGTCAGTCGGCTGGTGTTCAACGTGGTCGAGACTAGCCGTCTCTCTGGTACCAGTGCAGAGGATCTGCTGCTGCAGTCGGTCTTCGCGGGAAGCCAATCCCAGATCTGCCAGGCCGAGGCGGTTATTGAAGCGTACGGCTTTGCCGCGATCTCGAACTGCGGCGATACTGCGAACTACAAACAAGGCTATCCCTCCCCGTGATCACGCGGTCTGCATTTCTAGTGAACACGGATCGTCAAGTACACCCCTTCAAGAATCTCAAACAAAAGGAGAATCCCACCATGCGCACCACCCGATTTGCCCGCATCAGCGCGGTTGCGGCCACCGCTGCCGTTCTGGCTGCAGCGGCTTTCGCTGCCCCCGCTCACGCCGACGATCCTGCCGATCCCCTGTGGCTTGGGCATCTGCAGGCCGATATCACCAGCGGAAGCACCCCAACGCTCGTGATCACTGAGGGCGTCGGAATCTGGACCAACTGGTACTCGACCCTCAGCACCAACCCAGGTCAGACATGCCCCGTTGGGACCACCAGGTCCGACCTCCGCGCCTACCTCGACGGAGCGCTACTTCCGGACGTGGTAGGCGGCGCGATCCGCGCAACCATGCCCGAACCCGAAGGCTTGGACATCATCGTTGGCTCCGATCACATCTACCGAGCTGATGGCTACGCATATTTCTACTCATCGTCGACGCCGCGGGAGCAGGTAGTCGATGGCGGGATCATCGAGATCCGTCATACCTGCCAGACCTCATCGGTCTACAACTCGGCCACGGACCCGTACTACTCGATCGTCTTCGAGATGGCAGCAGGCGGCGCGTGGCATGTGGTTGAGGACGCCGCGCAGGCTGATATCACGGTTGTGGTGCCTCAAGCACAAACCCCGCCGGCTCTGCCTGAGGGTTTGAAACTGACGGCCAAGCCGGATCCCACCACGCTGACCAGTGCCGCCACCCGTGCGGCTGGCCAGGTGTGGAACGTGACCGGCACGCTGAGCCCGACCCGCGTGGACGATGACCGCCAGGATTCCGACGCGCCGGATTGGACGCTGACCGGCAAGGTCTCGGACTTCTCCGATGGCGGGACGAACACCATCGCTGCCACGGAACTCGGCTGGACGCCCAGCAAGACCGCCGGCGACGGAACGGCCGGAAGCGCTGTGGCACCAGGTGCTAGCGGCGGACTGTCTACGCCGAAGACCTTCGCCACCGGTGAGGCTTCGGATACGGCCCACGTGACCACGGACCTCGAGGCCGAATTGAGCCTGGACGTCCCGGCTAGCGCCCCGGCTGCCACCTACACCGCCACCCTCACCCTGACGCTCGTCTGAGTCGCACCGTCCCGTTGTGGGGGGTGCTCGCCCGGTGCGGGCATCCCCCATGCGGCGGAGAAAGGAACACCATGAAAACCCCAGCGTTCCTGGCTCGCTCAGCCAGAGTCGGGGCCGTCGCGTTGGCGGCAACCGCGCTCGCCTGCACCAGCCTCATCGGTGCTATCCCAGCCGCACAGGCGGACGAGAACGATCCGTTGTGGCTCGGCCCTCTCATCCCGGACATGATGGGAAGCACGGAGCGCCCGTGGAGGGAAGATGTTGAAGGGAAGGAGGTTTGGCGCAACTTCTACACTCGCGTGGAAAGCGAAGAAGGTAAGACGTGCCCCGCCGGGACCGTGAGATCAAGGTTGTACGGATTTCTCAACGGCGTTCGCCAAAGCGTTATGGTGGGAGGACAGCTTATCGCGGGTAATTCCTACCTAGACGGTGGGGATAGTTTCTTAGATCCCCAATCGACGAAGATCTGGCGAGACAAAGGGGGTCTCTTCACCGAAGGCACGTGGTTCCCTGGAACAATCCTCGACCCTGGTGGCACGGTCGAAATCCGCCACACGTGCCAAACTGCCAGTTCGTACAACCCCGCTACCGACCCCTACTACTCCTTCACCTTCGTGATGGAGCCCGGCGGTGCGTGGCATGTGATCGAGCCCGGCGGCACGGGTGACCCCGATCCCGAACCCGCGGACACCGCTGAGGCCGATATCACGGTCGTGGTTCCGCAGGCCCAGCAGCCCACCGGCCCCACCGGTCTGAAGCTCACCGCTAAGCCCGGCCCGGTCACGCTGACGGGCGCCGCGCAGCGGGTCGAGGGGCAGGTTTGGGCGGCATCCGGCACGCTCGGCACCACCACGGTGGATGACGATCGCCAAGATACGGCAGCTCCCGATTGGTCCCTCACGGGCAAGGTTTCCGACTTTGCCGGCCCAGGCACTAGCGCGATAGTGGCCTCCCAGCTCGGCTGGACACCCACCAAAGTGTCCGGTCCTGGTACGGCAGGTCCGGCTGTGGCCCCAACCGCCAGTGGTGGCCTATCCACCGCGAAGGTCTTCGCTGAAGGCGAGGCCTCCGCGTCCCCACACGTCGAAACCAGCCTGACCGCCGGTCTGGCCCTCGACGTTCCACCCACCACCCCCGCCGGGACGTACGTGGCGACCCTGACTCTGACCCTCGTCTAGGACCGGGAAGACCACAGACCCGTCCCGAGGGCGTCCCACTGAAGAACATGCCCGGCCCCACTCGGGTGGCCGCCTGCCGACACCAGCCATGAATTGGCAGGCGGCCGCCGAATCTCCTCCATCCCCACCTTGCATCCAGGGAGAACACCATGACCACCCACCCGGCTCCCCGCCGCCTTGCCTTCACCCTCGCCGTGGCGACGTTGCTGACGCTACTGGCTGCGCCGGCATCGTCCATTGCCGCCGATGACGCACCCCCCACCGCCCCACCCTCACCCTCCGCTTCTTCCACCCCAGCCGACGATGACGGCGATGACGTCACCTGGTCGGTGCGCCCGGCCAGCGAATCGGGGCCGGATGGACGCCACGTGTTCGACTACACGGTGGCCCCGGGCCAAGAAATCCTCGACTGGGTGTCGGTGACCAATTTCTCGGCCCGCGCGGCCACGTTCCAGGTGTATGCCGCCGATGCCACCACCGATTACGACACCGCCGCCTTCACCCTGGTGGGTGCCGATCAAGCGTCCGCCGATGCCGGAGCGTGGACGGCCGTGGATGAAAACAGTTCGATCTGCGCGTCCGATCCCGAACTCGGGCCGGCGGACTGCGGCTCGACCGTTGGCTTCAGCGTCACCCTCGATCCCGGCGAACAGCGCGAATACCCGTTCTCGGTGCAGATCCCGGCCGATGCCGCCCCGGGCGATCACGCCGCCGGGATTGTCGCCTCCTTCTCCAGCGCCAGCGAAGACAGCTCCGGGGCTCTGATCAACGTGGCCCAGCGTGTGGGCGCCCGCATCTACCTGCGGGTGGACGGGCCGTTGACCCCGGGCCTAGCCATCAGCGGCGCCGTCGCGAGCTACCGCGACAGCTTCAACCCGGCCGGCCCGGGCACCGCGGTGATCGGGTTCGATCTGACCGACACCGGCAACACCCGCCTATCCGCCCAGCCAACCGTCCAGATCACGGGGCCATTCGGCATCCGGCTGGGTGAGGCGCGCGCGGCCGTGGTGGCCAACCTGATGCCCGGCGGGACCGCTCACGTCACCGCCGAGGTGAGCGGGGTGTGGCCCGCGTTGCTGGCGTTCGCGGATGTCACGGTGGCTCCCATCGCCGCCGATGGCGCACCCAAGTCGGATCCGCTGCCCGCCGCCGTGACGGCATCGGCCAGGACGTGGGCCGTGCCCTGGGCGGCGTTGGCGGTCCTAGCGATCATCGCGGGCGCCGTGGTCGGGGTGGTGGTGGTGCGGCGGCGCCGGTGGCGGGCATGGCAGGACGATGCCTCGGGCGACGACGGCGAACCGTCCGTGCCCGCGTCCCGCGTCGATGTCTTGGTGCACTCCAGCGGGAAGGGCTGATATGGAACCGAAGACCTCACCCCTTGGGCGGCTCGCCGCGTCCGTGGCGGCGGCGGTCGCGATAGCGCTGACGCTGGTGGCGCTCAGTTCGCTCGCCGCGCCCGCCGATGACGGTCACGACACCACGGTCGGTGTCAGCGTGCCGCCGGTTGTGCCAACGGCCGGGGCGACGGTGACCGTGACCGCGACCGCGACGGCCACCGCGAGTTCGACGGTTACTGCGACTGCGACCGGCGCGGCGACCGTGACAGTGACGGCTACGGCCACGGCCGGGGTGACGCCTCGGGTGGATGACGTGCCTGTAGTCAACCCACCGGCATCGAAGTCGGCCTCGGCGACACCCAAGAAGTCGAGTTCACCGAAGACCACCAAGAAGGCCAGCGGTTCGCCCACGCCCAAGAAGTCGGGCAGTAGTGGGTCGGGGTCCGGAGGGTCCGGGGGGGCCGGGACTGGGAGCGGGACCGGGTCCGGAGGGTCCGGGACTGGATCTGGCGGTGGGGCGAGTTCCGGGACGGGTAACGCGGTAGGCGGAGATTCGGCCTCGGGCGGCGCTTCGAGCTCGCCGGGAGCGAGCGGAACCGGCGATGGAACCGGCGGATCCGGCAGCGGTGACGGCGCAGGCGGCGGCGCCGCTGGCCCGGGATGCGCTGGAGGCGGCGAACCGCCCCTGCCCACCGCGCCGGCCGACGTGGCCGACTTGACCGCCACCGTGGACAAGGACATCTACCTGCCAGGCGAACAAGTGGTCGCCACGGCCACCGGCTATGGGGCGTTGGAGCAGGTCCAGCTGGTGTTGTTCTCCGAGGCCTCGCTGATTGGCAACTTCACGGCCGACGAGGACGGCACCGTGGTGGCCGTGTTCACCATCGCGGACACCCTGGCTCCCGGCACGCATTTGGCGCAGTTCACCGGGTGGTGCGGCCAGGTGGCGCACGTGGATGTCATGGTGGGCCATCCGGGTATCCCCGAACCGGTCCCGGCCAGCGGCATTCCGTGGTGGGTGTGGTTGCTGATCGGTTTGGGCGCGCTGCTTCTGGCGTTCGGGTTGTGGCGTTGGTGGCTGTGGTTGGCTGCTCGGCGCCGCGATGACGACGACGAGGACGATGACGATGACGGCACCGTCCCCTGGCTCGGCGACGATGACGGCCCGGGTGGTCCGGGTGCGGGCGACGCGAACGATGGCGGAACGGGGATCGCGGGGCTCGGTCCCGATGGCCAGCCCTCGCCTGGGGGTGGGCCGGTAGACCCGCCCCCGGGGGGCTCGGACACGTG
>JAIRXV010000041.1 GCA_031268115.1 Bifidobacteriaceae bacterium | reverse complement strand
GTGTCTGTGCGTTGGGGTCACACCAGGCCTAACGGCCGTGCCTGGCAGACGGCCTTCCCATCGGGCCATCGGACCAAGTGGTGGGCGGAAAACGTCGCCGCCGGGCACCGGACCTCGGCTGGTGTGGTGCGTGCGTGGCTGGAATCGCCCTCGCACCAGCCGCACATCGTGGACCGGCGGGCGCGGAGCATCGGGGTGGGCGTGTTCAGGGTCGGGTCCACACTCTATTGGGCCCAGTGGTTCAGCGCGACGAAGCCCAAGGCCGCCGTCATCGTCCCCAATGCGGCGGTGTCGAGCCCCGTGAAAGTGCGCCTCAGCGGCTATGTGCTGTCGGTGAGGGTTTCCCCCTCACAGCGTCTGGCCTTAGGGGAGCGCGTGCGCCTCACAGCCTGCCTAAAGGGACCGGACTCGTTCAAGCGAACCGTCGTGGCGCCCGATTCGTTGAGGTACGCGGTGAGCGGCGATGGGGCGGGGAAAGTATCGTCGCGTGGCATCCTGGTCGGCTTGGAACCGGGGCCGCTGAGCGTAGAGGTCAGGGTTAGGGGCGCCCCGACATTGGCGGCATCGGCGGACTTGCGGGTGACCCGAGCCAGATAGTTCCGGTTCCGCCCGGTGCGTTAGGCTCTGCGGCGTGATGCGACGGATTGACCTGCGTGGACGGACTATCGAGGCCACCGCTTTGGCGCGCGTGCTGCCTCGGGCGGAATTGGATATTTCGGCGGCCGCAACCCAGGTACGGCCCATCGTCGAGGCGGTGCGGGCCAGGGGAGTTACAGCGGTGACCGAGTTCACTGAGCGGTTCGACGGGCTCGTCCCCCCCGCGCTCGGGGTGCCCCGACAGATGCTTCGCGATGCCTTGGCCGCCCTCGCCCCTGAGGTCCGTGCGGCCCTGACTGAGGCGATCGCCCGCACGCGCCGCGTCCACACCGCGCAGATCCCCCCTGGGGGAACGGTTCGCGTGGACGATGGCGGCACCGTCACCCAACGTTGGATCCCCGTGCGGCGGGTGGGGTTGTACGTTCCAGGCGGCCTGGCGGTGTACCCCTCCAGTGTCGTGATGAATGCGGTCCCGGCCCAGGTCGCCGGGGTTAGTTCGATCGCGGTAGTTTCCCCTCCACGCCCGGAGGCCGGAGGGTGGCCCCACCCGACCGTGCTCGCCGCATGCGAACTGTTAGGGGTCCATGAGGTCTACGCGGTGGGCGGCGCCCAGTCGATCGCCTTGCTGGCGTACGGAGCGTTGGACCGCGCCACCGCAACCGCGATCGAACCCGTGGATGTGATCACGGGCCCGGGAAACGTGTGGGTGCAGGCGGCCAAGAGGCTGGTCATGGGAACCGTAGGAATCGACGCGGAAGCAGGACCCACGGAGATCGCGGTCTTGGCCGATGGCGGCGCCAACCCCGAATACGTGGCGGCGGACCTTCTATCTCAAGCGGAACACGATCCTTTGGCGGCGTCCGTCTTGGTCACCGACTCACCGCTCTTGGCTGACCTGGTTGACGCGGCGTTGACACGCCGCGTGGCCGCGACACGCCACGGCGAACGGGCAACGACAGCCCTGACGGGCAGCCAGTCCGGGATCATCTTGGTGGACGATATCGAGGCCGGACTGGCGGTCGTCAACGCCTACGGTGCCGAACACCTAGAGATCCAAACCGCCGGGGCGGCGCAGGTGGCGGCCCGGGTGGATTCGGCGGGCGCCATTTTCGTTGGGCCCGGCTCGCCGGTGCCTTTAGGCGATTACCTGGCCGGGTCCAACCACGTGTTGCCTACGGGCGGGACGGCTCGGTTCGCTTCGGGCCTGAATGTCACCTCGTTTCTGAAATCGGTCCAGCAGATCGAGTTCACGACACCGGCGCTGGCGGCCGCGACTCCCGCACTGGATGCGTTGGCGACCGCGGAGGACCTCCCAGCCCACGGCGAAGCGGCGCGAGCTCGCGAGTGACGCCGGGCGCGTTCGCGAGTGACGCCGGGCGAGCTGGCGAGCGACATCCAGCGTGCGCCGGTCGCGACACTAAGATGAGTGCCTGTGCCTTCACGTCTGCCGGTCCGCCCTGAGTTCGCGGAGGCGGAGCCCTATGGGGCTCCGGTCGCCCCGGTCCCGGTTCGCCTCAACGTCAACGAGAATCCGTATCCGGTTCCCCCGGAAGTGGTATCGGCGATAGCTGCTGCGGCATCCAAGCTCAATCGGTATCCCGACCGGGATTTCCTCACGCTGAGAGGGGCCCTGGCCGAGTACTTGGGCCGGGAGGCGGATGCGCCGTGGTTGACAGCCAACCATATTTGGGCCGCCAACGGCTCCAACGAGGTTCTGCTCCACGTGTTTCAGGCATTCGCTGGGCCAGGCCGCAGCGCACTCTCGTTCGCTCCCACGTATTCGATGTACCCCGAGTTGGCCCGCGACACCTTCACTCGGTGGACCACTGTGCCGCGTCGAGCCGACTTCGCCCTGGACATGGACGCCGCTTTGGATGCCATCGCTCGTGAGCACCCCAGTGTGATCCTCGTGGCCAGCCCGAACAACCCCACGGGTACCGCGGTGCATTTGGCGGATATCGAGGCGCTCGCCAAGGCGACAGGCGGGGCCCAGGCGACGGCCGTCATCGTTGTCGATGAGGCCTACGCCGAGTTTCGCCGCGCCGGGTCACCCAGCGCGGTCGAGTTGGTGGCGGAGTATCCGCACGTGGCCGTGGCGCGCACCATGTCCAAGGCGTTCGCTTTCGCGGGGGCACGGCTGGGATACCTGGCGGCCCGTCCTGAGCTCGTGGAAATCCTGCGGGTGGTGCGACTGCCGTACCACCTGTCCGCGTTGACTCAGGCCGCGGCCCTGGCCGCCCTCACCCACGCCGACGCGCTGTTGGCCAACGTAGCGGCCCTGCGGGACGGGCGCGACGAACTAGTCGAAGCGCTTCGCGCCCGCACCAACCCCACCACGGGACGCCGCCTAGAAGTCGCGGACACGGATGCGAATTTCGCCTATTTTGGCGTTTTTCACGACCGTCGCGCCGTCTGGCGGGGTCTTTTCGACCGTGGGGTTCTTGTCCGCGAGGTCGGCCCAGATGGTTGGTTGCGCGTGTCCGCTGGCACTCCGGGCGAGAATGCCGCTTTCTTGACCGCCCTCGACGCGATTCTTGCCACTTTGGAGGTACAGCCATGACCAACCCGCCCCGCACCGCTGCCATTCGGCGTGCAACCAGCGAATCCACGGTCGAGGTGGAGGTGAACCTCGACGGTATGGGGGACCATTCGATTCAGACAACCGTCCCCTTCTACAACCACATGCTGACGGCGCTGGCTAAGCATTCGGGGATCGATCTGACGGTGGCCGCAAGTGGCGACACCGATATCGATGTTCACCACACCGTTGAGGACGTGGCGATTGTCATTGGACAGGCATTGCGTCAAGCGTTGGGCGACAAGTCCGGCATCGTCCGCTTTGGGGACGCCACGGTGCCTCTCGATGAGGCGCTGGCACATGCGGTAGTGGACGTGAGCGGCCGCCCGTATTTTGTTCACTGCGGCGAGCCCGAGGCACAGCTATACCACCTCATTGCTGGCCATTTCACAGGCAGCCTGACGGGCCACGTGTTTGAGTCCATTGCCGTGCACGCCGGGATCTGCCTGCACATGCGCTTACTGGCCGGCCGCGATCCGCATCACATTGTGGAGGCCCAGTTCAAGGCGTTGGCAAGGGCGTTGCGTGCGGCAATCGCGCTGGATCCGCGTGTGGAAGGCGTCCCCTCCACCAAGGGTGCCCTGTGAGGGAGGAAACCGTCCCTAGAGTCGTGGTCTTAGATTACGGTTTCGGCAACGTTCGTTCGGCCATGCGGGCAGTTCAACGCGCTGGGGCCAAGGCCGAGTTGACCTCGGACATGAAGGCAGCGCAAACTGCGGATGGGCTGATCGTGCCCGGAGTCGGCGCTTTCGCGGCGGTAGTCCACGCTCTCGAAGCCGTGGGCGGCCCCCGAATTGTGGAACGGCGGCTTGCCGGTGGGCTCCCCGTGCTGGGGATTTGCGTGGGCATGCAGGTTTTGTTCGCAGCGGGTGAGGAACACGGCGTCTTGACCGATGGGCTGGGCCAATGGCCCGATACTGTCGAACGGTTGCGCGCACCCGTGGTGCCCCACATGGGTTGGTCCACCGTGGATGCTCCGATGGAATCAGCTATGTTCGCGGGCATTGCGGACCAGCGTTTCTATTTTGTCCATTCCTACGGCGCCCAAAGGTTTGCGCTCTTGGACGAGGTTGCGCCGCCTTTATCTCCGCCTTTGGTGACGTGGGCCACCCACGGTGTGCCTTTCGTGGCCGCCGTCGAGAACGGCCCCCTGTGGGCCACCCAATTCCACCCCGAGAAATCCGGCGATGCCGGCGCCCGCCTGATGCGCAATTGGCTGGCGACCCTAGGCCGGGCGATAGAGCGGCCGACGACTGCGTCAACTGGATCGGCGCAGACCGCGCTGACCAGTTGAAACACAGCAGCTAACATTGCTGGGTCGGTGCTTTTCGGCCACCGACCTAGGACGCCGGTGAATAACCGGCGTTCGACCGCGTCAGCGGGGAAGAGTGTAGCTCTGACCTGCTGAAACGCGGCAGCTAACATCTAGGTCGGTGGTATTTCACCACCGACCTAGACCGACACGATTGAAAGGCCGCTCATGTCACCTCGTCTGGAACTCCTGCCCGCTGTCGATGTCTCAGATGGCCAAGCCGTTCGATTGGTCCAGGGCGCCGCCGGCAGTGAGACATTCTACGGCGATCCCCTCGCGGCGGCGATGGACTGGCAACGCGGGGGAGCGCGCTGGATTCACCTAGTTGACCTCGACGCGGCGTTTGGTCGTGGCTCCAACGTGGCGCTGCTTGAGGCCGTGATCGCGGCGCTCGATGTCCGGGTGGAACTCTCCGGAGGAATCCGGGACGATGCCTCACTGACGCGAGCGCTTGCCACGGGCGCCAAACGCGTGAACCTGGGCACGGCGGCGTTGGAGGACCCCGACTGGACTGCCAGCGCTGTCGCCCGTTACGGCGAGCGGATCGCCATCGGGCTGGATACACGCGACGGCGTGTTGGCGGCTCGTGGTTGGACCGCCGATGGCGGCGACCTATGGGAGGTCTTGGAACGCCTGGAGCGCGATGGCTGCCGCCGCTACGTGGTCACGGACGTGACCAGGGACGGAACTATGGCGGGCCCCAACCTCGACTTGTTGCGGGAGGTCTGCGCGCGGACGGATGCTCCTGTCGTTGCCAGCGGCGGAGTGGCAACGCTGGAGGATCTGGCAGCGTTGCGGGAATTGGTGGCACTGGGCGTGGAAGGGGCGATTGTGGGTAAAGCGCTGTACGCGGGCAGCTTCACACTAGGCGAAGCACTCGATGTGGCGGGCCGTCCACAGTAGGGCACCCGAACCGGCGTCGCCACACCACACCGCGCCACGCCACACGACAGCACGCCACAGCGACCGGATCGAATCCCAAACATTCCCCCATGAACCGACAAGGACCCCGTCGTAAACACCCCAAATCTAGTCAGGCGACATTCGCGATAACCACGCGCCCTACCGCAGAGGTATAGTGGCCCCCGAAGCGCACGGCCATCGGGTCGCCGCGAAAGTGGAGTCTCTCCCACCCGAGCCCCTCCAAGGAGCTGGGTACCGCTCCGGCATCGTCCGCGATGCCGCTGGTTGGTGCCTGCCATGCGCGGGTCAAGGGGCTCCACGCACGAAGGAACCAACCAGGAGAAGGAGCGGACACATTAGCGAACCTCGCATCAACGATCGGATTCGCGTACCGGAGGTGCGCCTTGTCGGCCCGGCAGGGGAGCAAGTTGGCATCGTCAAACTAGAAGTGGCGCTCCGCCTCGCCGGCGAGGCGGACTTGGACCTCGTGGAGGTCGCGCCGGATGCCCGCCCGCCCGTGGCCAAGCTCATGGACTATGGCAAGTTCAAGTACGAATCCGCGCAGAAGGCGCGCGATGCCCGCCGCAACCAGGGCGGTGCTGTCCTTAAGGAGATTCGCTTCCGGTTGAAGATCGACCCGCACGATTACGGCACCAAACGGGGGCATGTCGAGCGTTTCCTGCGGGGTGGGGACAAAGTCAAGGTGATGATCATGTTCCGAGGCCGGGAGCAGTCTCGCCCCGATGCCGGTTTGAGGCTCTTGGCGCGGTTGGCCGATGACGTGGCCGAGTTGGGCAGCGTCGAGTCTCAGCCCCGCCAAGATGGCCGCAACATGACCATGGTGCTCACCCCAGTTCGCAAGAAATCCGAGGTTAAGCCGGCCGTTCGTAGGGAGCGCACCGCTCCGCCCGCTCCCCGCCGCCCCGAACCCGACGTTGCCGTCCCACAGGTTGACCAGCCGCCTGCCCAACCCAAGCCCCGGCCCGTCCCGAAGCCTCCCGTTCCCCGTCCAGCACCACGATCGTCCACGGCCAAACCGCCGGCGGGCGAGACAAGGAGAAAATGACCATGCCAAAGATGAAGACCCACAGCGGCGCCAAGAAACGGTTCCGCGTGACGGGCAAGAAGAAGATCATGCACGAACAGCCGGGCATGCGCCACAACTTCGAGTCCAAGTCCTCTCGACGCACGCGCCGCCTATCGCAGGATCAGGTGCTCGCCAAACCCGAGCGTCGCCGCGTTAAGCGACTGTTGGCTGGCCGAGTCTAAGACGCCGTGGGGACGCCATCGTCCTAGATGCTAGCTGCCGTCTTCAGGCCGCTCAGCGAGGTCTAACCACCTGGCCCGCGCCCTGCCTCTTGGGCGGAGTCGTAGCCTCCGCCTTGCCCCATCCATTACCCCATCATTTAGGAGAGACACGCTCATGGCTCGCGTGAAGAGAGCGATCAACGCCAAGAAGAAGCGCCGGACAACCCTGGATCAAGCCAAGGGCTATCGCGGTCAACGTTCCCGCCTGTATCGCAAAGCGAAAGAGCAGGTCCAACATTCTGGTGTCTACGCGTATCGCGACCGCAAGGCCCGTAAAGGCGATTTCAGGCGCCTGTGGATTCAGCGGATCAACGCCGCATCCCGGGCCAATGGCCTGACCTATAACCGATTCGTTCAGGGACTGGGCCTGGCGGGTATCGAGGTGGATAGGCGGATGCTCGCGGAGTTGGCTGTCGCCGACCCGGGCGCGTTTACTGCCCTGGTCGAACTCGCGAAAGCGGCGTTGCCCGCCGATACATCTGCTTCTCAGGCGGCGTGACCGCTTCTGAACGCCCGGCCAGGCCGGTCTTCGTCAACGCCCGCTCAGATCGGGTCAAAGCGATCCGGCAGATGGTCGGGCGTTCGCCGCGTTCGGACTTTGGGGACCGGTTAGTGGCGGAGGGTCCGGGGGCAGTGCGGGAGGCCGCCGATGCCGGCGCGATTGTTGACTTGTGGATCACCCCTGAGGCGGATGCCCGCAACCCGAGTATCGCCAGCACGGCGGCGACAGCGGGCGGGCGCATCCACTTGGCCAGCCCGGAGGTGCTGCTTGCCATGAGTTCCGCCGCGCAGGGGCTGCTTGCGATAGTCCGGTGGCCCCTACTGGGGTTGGGCGATCTGTTGCGGCAGGCTCAAACGCCAGCGCTGCTCGCGGTGTTCGAAGAGATCCGCGACCCGGGCAACGCTGGTTGCGTCGTTCGGGCCGCGGATGCGGCCGGGGCGGGCGGCGTGGTGTTCACGGCGGCGAGCGTGGACCCGCGCAGCACCAAAGCGGTCCGGGCAAGTGCGGGTTCGTTCTTCCATCTGCCGGTGATCCGCGCCGGCTCGACCGCGGAGATCGTGGAGGCCCTGCGATGTGCCGGTTTGCGTATCCTCGCCGCCGATGCCGCGGGGACCGTTGCGTTGACGGCGTTGCGCGAGGCGCCTGGCACGGCCTGCGCCCCAACCGCTTGGCTGTTCGGAAACGAGGCCCGTGGACTGTCGAGCGAGGCGCGTGGGGCCGGTGACGCCATCGTCCGCATTCCGATCTACGGCAGCGCCGAATCTCTCAACTTGGCGATGGCTGCCACCCTGTGTCTATACGAGACTGCCGTCGCGCGTGCCCAGCACGGGCGAAGCCAAGACGTGTGGGACAATGGCCCGCGATGACTGAGCCCACCCCCCATCCACTCGACGCTGAGGCCGTTGAGGCCGCCGTGCGAGAGGCGCTGAACGCCATCGTCAGCGCCTCCTCGCTGCCGGAGTTGAAAGAAGCACGTCTCGCACACGCAGCGGACCGCTCGCCGCTGGCGGCCGCGAACCGTGCGATCAG
>JAIRXV010000026.1 GCA_031268115.1 Bifidobacteriaceae bacterium | reverse complement strand
CTATCTCAGGAAGGCTTGCGCGCCCCGCGGGGCGCCCCTCTCATTGGACACTAACGGTCGCTGTGGCCTTCTTCCCGCCGACGGTGGCAGTCACCTTCGCCGTACCCGATGCCTTGGCTGTCACTCGGCCCGCCGCGTCCACGGAGACAATCGACGGCGCAGAGGACTTCCACGTGACCACGGTGGCGGACTTCGCAGGCGCGACCTTTGCCTTCAGTACGGCAGTGTCGCCCACTTCCATGGTCTCCAAGGACCCAACCGAAACCTTGCTCACCGCGGTCCGTTTGTTGACCACCTTCACCGTGAGGGTGAGGGCCTTGCCCCCAGGCGCGACGAATGTGATCTTGGAGGTACCGACGCCGAGTCCGCGGACCTTGACGTTGCCGCCAGTGGTCCAGGCAACGGATGCCGTCCCCGAGGACTTGCCTTTCGTGACGGTCGCCACGGTCGCCTTGGATGCCTCCCAGGAGACCTTGGCTTTACCGGTGGCGCCGGGCGCCGGGTAAGCCACAATCGGGACGTTGACGGTCTTGCCCTTTTGAACGTAGATCGTCTTCATCGAGGTGGCCACCTGGGCGCCGGTGGAAACAATCTCATCGCTCAACGCTCCCGGGCCGGTCCTGGCCAATTCGGCGAACGCCACGTTCAGCGCGGCGAGGGCCCCGTTGACTTCGGCTTGAGTCGCTCCCGCGTTGGCGGCGACGATCCGCGCCTCAGCGAGGGCCGTGGAGTACCTGGTCCAAGAATCGGCCCGGTAATCCGTCGCCACAAGCCCAAGGGTGTCCAGACCCGCGACCGTCGAGACCAGCCCGGTGGCATCGGCCCTAACGACGAGCCCGGCAAGGGCCGCGCGCAGCGCCGCCGCGGCGGCCTCGGACTGGGCCTGAGTCGCGTTGCCTTGAGCGAGCAACTGCTGAGCCGCGGCGATGGCCGCGACTAGCGCCTGACGGCTGGCCGGGGTATATACCCCATCGGAGCCCGCGAGCCCCTGACCAACGTCGACTATCGCACTGAGCTGCAGCTCTGCGGTCCTCAGGGCGGGATTGGCGACGAGCCCGGCCAAAGCCACATGCAGCGCCCCGACGGCCGCATCCACCTGGGACTGCGTGCGGGCGGGATTGACCAGCACCGATCGCGCGTCCGCCAGCTTGGCGGCCACCGCGCTCCATGTCGCTGGCGTGTAAGCCGACGATGCGATGGCGGAGACCGAGTTGACTAGGGCACTGAGTTGAGCGGTGTTGACCGCGCCGGCCAAACCGGTGTAGGCCGTCCGCAAGGCGGCCAAGGCCGAATCGACTCCTTCTTGGGTGGCGTCGCCATCGGCCAAGACGCCTTGGGCGGCGCTGAGGGCGGCGCTGAAAGCCGCCCAACTGGTCGGCGTGTAGGCGGTCCCAGCACCTGGGCCCGCATAGCCGAGGCCAGTCAGCAGGTCCACGAACGGGGACAGTTCGGCCGCGTCAGCCGCGGGCACCAGCCCCGCGACGGCATCGGCCAACGCAGCAGCGGCGGCATCGATGTCGGCTTGGGTGGAACCCGGATCGGCCAATGTCGCATCGGCGGCGGAGTAGGCGGCCGCGACTGGCGCCCACGTGCTGGCCGTCCAGCTGGCCGGCGTCAGCCCCGCCACGTCGCCTTGGGCGAGGCGCAGCTTCGACCAATCGAGCGCGTACCCGGCAACCTCCCAGCCCCGCACCACGGCACGGCTAACCGTCATGAACCCGCTCGAACTGAGCGGCGTGGCGTTGGTCATCCCCACTCGAATCTTGGGGGTGAAGACCGGGTCGAAGGAGATCACTGTCGGATCGCTCGGCGATGCCGGGGCGGTCACGGAAAGCCCGGTGACTGGCACCCAGCCGATCCCATCCCAGAAGGTCACGTCGAGGCTGGCCGGGGGCACCGTGTACCGCACCGGATAGCCCAGCGGCAAAGTGCCGGACGCGTTGGTGGTGGCGGTGGTGAAGTTCATTTCCACCTGGTTCATGGCCCGCTCAGAGTCCCAATAGAACTCCAACCAGTCATAGGGATCGGACGCTGAGAAGTTGACCAGCGTCCGCGTGTTGGTCTTGCTCCACAGGTTGGTCCAGGTCTGGGCGTTGTTCCCGTTCAGCACGTTGTTCGGGAAGCCGCTTCCAGAGAACGAGGCCGTGGCAAGCGCTCCGGCGCGCAGCGGCGAATCGGCCGGCACGGATTCCCACTGCCAGGTCCGGTTGTTGTTGCCCAGCGTCGCGTTGGTCGAGATATCCCGTCCGCCAGCGGCCGATAGCACCGACACGTAGGCGGTAGCGGTGCCGCCGCCTTGGATGCTGCCGGCGATCTCAAGCTGGGCGCCTGACGCGAATGCGGTTGCGCTCGGCATTTGCCAAGTGACTGGAACTACCAGCTCGTAGCTGCCCAGCACCGGATCGGAGTAGGTGGCGCGAACACCGCGCGGCAGGGTGGGAGCCACCCCGGCCGGAGTGGCGTAGGCCACTGGGCCGACCTTGACCAGCGTGCCCGTGGAAGGAGCGGACGATGGCGGCGCCTCACCGCTGCCGTCCTCGGTCACCGCGACCGACACCGCGGCCGTGGCAAGACCATCCGACTTGGCGGTCAGCGTCAGCGTTCCCACCTCGTCCTTGTCGGACTGAACAATCACGAGGGCCTTGCCGTTGTACGCGGAACGCTCAGAGTGGGTGTTCCGTTCGACGTTGCCCCACTTGTACAGTTCCTCGGAATCCTGCGCACCGTTGTCCACGCCGACGATGGCGCCACCGGTGACATCGAACTCGATGAGGTTGCCGGCCTGAGGCAAGGTGGTTCCAGCCTTGTCTACGACATCGACGGAGATGAAGCTCAGAGCCTTGCCGTCCGCTTTGATGACGGTCTTGTTGGGTGCCAGCTTCACCGTGTGGGCGGCCCCGGCGGTCGCCACGGTGTCCTCGGAGATCAGCGTGGACTTGGTGGCATCGGTGTAGGTCTTGGCCGTCAACACACCGGGTTCGAATGGCACGTCCCACGTCAAGTGGAGTTTGCCGCACAAGGCGCCGCCGGGAATAGGACTGTCGCCGGACGCCGAAACCACGGTGGCTCCCAGCGGCGAGGAGTAAGAAGCCTGGTTGGGCAGGTAGCCGGTGTTGCAGTTGCCGCCGGGATCGTTGATGGTGCGGCGGGAATCGTTCGTCATCTCGGAGGTTTCGTAGAAGAGCCGGCCGTCGTGAGTCCTCTTGAGGTCGTAGCTCTTGGTGCCCAGCGAGCGTCCATTCAGGAACAGCTCGGTGGTCTGGGAGTTGGAGTAGATCCACACCTGGACGTTTTCGCCTTCGCGCCACTGGGACCAGTCCATCGGAGTGATGTGAGTGACTGGCTTTTCCTGGGCCGTGACCCACTGGGTTTGGAAGGCGTAGAACAGGTCCTTCGAGAACCCGGCGGTGTCGATTATGCCGAAGCCGGCCACACCCACCGGGAACGCGCTGTACGGTGCCGGTTCGCCGATGTAGTCGATGCCCGTCCAGATGAACTGGCCGAGGAAGCTCTTGCGGTCGCGATCCTTCTTGATTATGGTTTCTCCGCGCTGGTCGGAGCCGCCGTTGTCGTAGGAGGAAGTGCCCCGCTTGCCGGGCGTCTGGTTGGTACCGGTATTCATCACGGTTGGGTTGTGATACACACCACGAGAGGAATAGGAGGAACCGGATTCGGATTCAAAGAAGAACGTATCCCTTCCAACTTGCTCGGTGACCCAGTCCATACCGTCGTCGGGCTGGTAGTTCCAGCCAACGCCGTCCAAGATTTGATCCACCTGGAACCAAATCGCCATGGTCGCGTTGTACTCGTAGACACCCTTTTGGTGGTTCTCTCCCATGACCACTGGGCGAGTGGTGTCCACGGCGTTGACGGCGGCCTTGAGGCGGGCCGCTTCAGTCCTGAAGTCCACCGTGGTGGTAGTGATGGTGGCTAGGCCAAGCGGGTTGTACTGGGTGCCGTCATACCAAGGCCAGTTGGTTCGTGCCGGAGGCGCGCTGACCTCGTTGCCTAGCGACCACATCATGACTGACGGCGAATTGAAGTCTCTCCGGACGTTCTCCTGCAGCACCCATTCGCTCCAGGTCAGCTGAGCACCTGGATAGTCGATGGAGGGACGCACGGTGTTGAGGGTGTTCGTGGCGAAGCCAGACCAGTCGGAGGGCACAGTCTTCTCCCACCAATAGCCAAAGTCCTGCCCAATCTTGCGGCCCCAACCGTCGTAGGCCTCGTCCATGACGATGATGCCAAGCCGATCGCAGACCTGAACCATGCCCCGGTCGGGTGTCGCGTGGCCCGTGCGATAGGCGTTGACGCCGGCTTCCATCATGAGGCGCCACTGCCATTCGAAGGCGTCCATGTTGCCAGCGCCGCCGAGCGCGGAGTAGTCGTGGTGGAGGTTGACGCCGCGGAACTTGGTATACAGGCCGTTGACGTAGGCGCCGCCCTCAGAGGAGGTAGTGGTGTCGGCGCCGCGGAATTCAAACCAGCGGAAGCCGAATTCGGTGTCTTGGACATCGACCACAGTGTCCAAAGTCGTGCCCACGGGACGGTAATGCAGTTGCGTGCGCACCGTGTAGAGATAGGGATCGCCGAGGTTCCATGGGTACCAAAGCTGGACGTTGTCGACGCGGACGGAGTTGACGAGGGACACCTCAGTGTGCTGGGCGGCGCTCGCCCGGCCCGACACGGAGGTCCCGACAGGCTGGCCGTCGGCAGTCAGCACCGTGGTGGAAAGCCAAAGCTCGCCGTCGGGCCGGTCGGATAGGACGTTGACGTTGGCGGACAGATCGCCGTGGCGATCGCCTTGATAAGTGGCCCGTAGGTCCGGCGATGTCAAATAGATACCGTTGCGCGCGATTCGGGCCGAATCGGTCACAATCAGGTGAACCGGCCGGGTCAGGCCGGAGCCGTTGTACCACCGGGAGCCGGGGACTCGGTTCTGAGCACGAACCACCAGTTCATTCGTTTGCTGTGCGCCGTAGTTCAACAGATCGGTCAGATCGAAGGCGAAGCCCGTGTAGCCGCTGGGATAGTTCCCAACCAGATCGCCGTTGAGGTAGACGTCGCAGTTCTGGAAGCAGGCTTCGAAGTCGATGGAGATTTTCTTGCCGGTCTCACGCATGGACTCGGGGACGGTGAAGGTCTTGCGGTAGAAGCCGAGACCTCCTTGTAGGAAACCATGGGAGGCCTGAGATCCGGTGGCGACCTTCGGGCCTTCCACGGACCAATCGTGGGGTACGGACAGAGTTCTCCAGTCGGAGGTGTCGTAGCCGGGGCGGACCACATCCGCAGTTGGCATTTCGGCCGTATCGGTGATTACGGGGTTGCCGGTCGGTGCCGGGCCCGTACTGGTTCTAGTGGCCAGCTTGAAGAGCCAGCCGTCGTTGAAGTCGACATCCCGCGTGCCGTCATCGGCCACGATCTGGGAGACGGCGGGGCCTTCGGCCTGAGCGGTCGAAACCGCGCTGACGGGCGCAACCAGCAACCCGGCTCCCGCAAGTCCAAGACAAAGCGGGAGGGCGAGGCCCGCTCGATGGGCGATTCTCATTTCACTTGGTTCCTTTCCTGAATGAAATGGGGGATTGCGCGACCCGTTGTCCTTCGCTGGATTGGCACGGACAGGCCTTGGGCCCGTCCACGGGTACGCAACCAGCGCGCACACCTCAGCTCGGGATGTCACACCTTCAACCCACTGCTCTCGGGGCGTGTGGGCCTGCATGGAGGCCGTTCTCCACCAACGGGGCACCCGTCAAGTATGGCTCAGCTTCGCGCTTAAAGCAACACACTCGAACATGGTCACTCTTGCACGAACAGGTCCCGCGGGTCTGCCCGTCCGGCGCGATGGCGTTCGACCGCGACAACTCGGCGAATCGACGACCCGGAAGTTGGGCCTGGTTGCTCGCACACATGTGCTATCAGCAGCTCTCCGGTGCGCAGGTACGGATCGACCCTCGGTATGGCGCGGCGAATCCTCCTTCCGGGCGCGGCCGCGGACCGCACAGCGCCGAACAGCAACGGAAGAACCGGCCGATGCGAACAGATAGCCACACTGCGGTCCGCCTCAAGGACCCGCCGCATCGCCTCAGTGGCGCCAAGCGGGTCTTGCCGAGCAGCGGCCTCGGCGATCTCGGGGACATCGAGCCGGTCCAGATGCGCCGCGCGCGCATATGCCCGCAGGCTCGCTCGGCACCGCCGCCACGGCGAAGTTCTGAGGTCCGCCACCCCAAACGCCGCAAGCAGCGCCACCGTTCCTTCGGCCCTGGCCCGGCCGGCCTCGGTTAGCGGGCGAGTTTCCTCTTTCCCGTCCCATGACTCTCGTTTGACCGCGTTGGCGTGTCTGAGGACGATGACGGCCCTCGTCCCCAGCGCGCCCGCCCGCCATCGCCCGACCAGCGCGTCCAGCGGCCGGCGGTCGCTTCGGCGGCTCAGACGCCGCCGCGCACGCCCCGCCTCGAACCACTTGGCTTGGTCGATCTCGCTGCGTTCGGCCGGTCGAAACCGGGGCCGCGCCCGCACGGGCGCGGCATCGCGCTCGGTCGCTTGGCGCGCTGCCCAGTAGTAGACATACTTACGCCGCCGCCCACCGATCCGATACCTCAAGGAAGGCAACGGCACGCCCAGGATCACCTGCTGTCCCGTCTCTTCCGCTGTCTCGCGCACCGCGCACGCCACGGGGTGTTCGCCCGGCTCAACCTTCCCCTTGGGCCACGACCAATCGCCGTAGCGCGGCCGGTGGATCAGCAGCACTTCCAAGCGGCCCGCCCGTTCGCGCCAAACGACACACCCGGCTGCCATCTGCAGGTTTGCGCGCCGGCGCACTCAGCGCAACCTCACGCCGCGCCGGCGCTGCCGCGCCATCAGCGCCTCTTGTATATCTGTGAGCGGCCTGCCATCGGCGTCGAACCGATGCGCCTGCCACGTCCCGTCCGCCCGCAGGTGCCACGACGCCGTCGAATCGTCCATCGACAGCGCCATCATGTCCAACAACTCAGCGATATGGCCCGCGTCCGTCGTGTTTACCAGCGCTTCAACCCGGCGGTCGAGGTTTCTGTGCATCAAATCGGCCGATCCGATCAGTACGTCCGGCGCGCCGGCGTTCGCAAAGGCATAAAGACGGGCATGCTCCAGGAAACGACCGAGGATGGATCGAACACGGATAGTCTCAGACATTTCCGATACTCCGGCCCGAATAGCACATATGCCGCGCACAACCATATCGATGGGTACGCCCGCCTGGGACGCCCGGTAGAGCGCATCTATGACCGCCTCATCCACCACCGAATTGACCTTGATCTTAATCCACGCTTCATATCCGGCTTTGAAGTTGGTGACTTCTCGCTCGATGCGCGAAATTAGCCCTCTGCGTAGTTCCGTAGGCGCCACGACAAGTCGGGTAAAGGACGATGACGGCGCCCACCCCGACAGTTGATTGAATAGTCGCGTAAGATCCTGGCCCACGTCCGGGTCGCATGTCAGTAGGCCAAAGTCTTCATACTGCCGGGCCGTCTTCGGGTTGTAGTTGCCAGTACCGACGTGACAGTAGCGACGTAAAACACCGGCCTCTTGGCGCACAACCAGCAAAAGCTTGCAATGGGTCTTGAGTCCGACGATGCCATACACCACATGGACGCCCGCCTCCTCTAGCTTGCGGGCCCACGAGATGTTGGCCTGCTCGTCGAAACGGGCCTTCAGCTCCACCAGGGCCAGCACCTGCTTACCTGCCTGAGCGGCATCGATCAGCGAATCGATGATGGGCGAATCGCCGCTCGTGCGATAGAGCGTTTGTTTGATGGCAAGCACCCTCGGATCGGCTGCGGCCTGGGACAGGAACGTCTGGACGGAGGTCGAGAACGAATCGTACGGGTGGTGCAGCAGGATGTCGCGGGCCCGGATGGCGGCCAGTATGTCGGTGGCTTTGGCCGATTCGACCTCGGCCAACTGCGGATGGGTCGTCGGAACGAACGGCGGATAGAGGAGCTCCGGGCGGCCCAGGTCGGCGATTATGTTCAGGCCCCGATAGTCCAGGGGCTCGGGCAACGAATACACTTCGCGGTCGGAGATGCGCAGTTCGCGTAGCAGCAGCTTGCGCACGTGAGATGACATCGACTCTGCCACCTCCAAGCGAATCGGCGGCCCAAACCGCCGCCGCAGCAATTCGCGTTCCATCGCCTTCAGTAGGTTCTCGGCATCGTCTTCTTCGACTTCCATGTCTTCATTGCGGGTCACGCGGAAAGTCGAGTATTCTTCGATGACCATCCCGGGGAAAAGGTCGGCCAGGTGATGGGCTATGACGTCTTCCAACGGCACAAACGACGCACCCCCGGCGTCCAAAGCAGGCGCGCCCGGGGCTCGCGGCTTGCCCTTGGCGTCGACACCGATGAACCGGGCCAGCATTTCGGGAACCTTAACCCGAGCGAAGAGCGACTTGGGAGTCTCTGGGTCGCGAACCACCACTGCCAGATTCAACGAGAGTCCCGAAATGTAGGGAAACGGGTGGGCCGGATCCACTGCGAGCGGGGTGAGTACGGGGTAGACCTGTTTGCGGAAATATTTGCTGAGACGATCCTGTTCCGATTCCTCCAACTGGTCCCAGTGAACAATCGAGATTCCCTCGGAACCTAAAGCAGGCTGAATCGATTCGACAAAGCATTGGGCTTCGCGCCGCATCAACTCGTGCGCCCGGGCCTCGATCGCTTCCAACACCTGGCGCGGCGTCATCCCAGAGGCAGTCGTCACCGCCAGCCCGGCATCGATGCGCCGCTTCAGCCCCGCCACCCTGACCATGAAGAACTCATCCAAGTTGGAGGAGAAGATCGAACAGAATCGCACGCGCTCCAACAGCGGCAGATGCGAGTCCTCTGACAGTTCCAACACCCGCTCGTTGAATGCCAGCCAGCTCAACTCGCGGTCGCCGAACCGGTCCTTCGGCAACGCTGCCGGGGCCGCGTGTTCGGTCGCGGTGTCAGGAATCGTGGTCATGATGATGCCGTTCTCACTGGTGAATTGCCTGTGGCTCACGCCACTGGTCCATCATGCACCAAAACCCGCCGTTCGGCATCGGCCCGGCCTCACCTATCTCTTTCGTTGAGGCTCCAGGCATAGAGGGCGTCGGTGCGCGACACTTCGAAACCGAACCGGCGATACAACCGCAGGGCGGGCAAGTTGTCGCCCTCGACGTATAGGACGGCCGCGCGCGCCCCACGCTCCACCAAATGCCGCAACCCCGCATCCAGCAAAACGGTTCCGAGCCCGCTCCCTTGGGCGTCCGGGTGGACGCCAATCGCATAGATCTCCCCCGTTCCGCTCACTGGATCCTCGATCTTGACCCAGACGTATCCCGCCGCCGATGACGTCCCGCCCTTGAGCTTTGGCGCCTCAGCCAGGATCAGATCCCCAGGGGTGTACCACGGTTGAGCGAGGCGGCGATCGAGATCCCGCCCCGTCAAGGCCCCTTGCTCGGGGTGGGCCGCGAAGGCCGCGGCGTTGAGGACCACCCAGCTTTCAGTGTCCTGGCCGCGGTTGAACGGGCGCAGCGGCCAGACCGGCGGCGCGGCGCGGTCAGGCCGTAGCGGCGGCACTCCCGGCCCCAAAAGCGACCGGGAACTCATCATCGCCAGTTCGCGCACCGGGCGCCCGCCGAGCGCGGCAGCGAATCCGGTGGCCGGGCGCAGGGCGCCGTGCGCCCATCCCTTAACCTTAGGGCCCGGAGCCGCCGCCGCGATCCTTGTCGCCAACAGCCGGCCCACGCCCTGGCGCCGCGCCCCCTGCGCGACCACCAATTCCACCCCCGCGAAGCCCGGGTCCGCGACCGCATACCCGACCAGTCGCCGGTCCCCGTACGCAAGGAAATGCGTCCAATCCCGATCCCCTGCGTCCAACGCTAGGCGCGGCGCCTCCGAGACCGGTGCGACGCCATCGGCGGCCTCCGCTTGCGCCATCAATTGGGCGATCTCCTGGCGGGCGGCGCCGCTGAGGCGACCCCGCTTGACCGCAACCGCAAACTCGGCCACCGTCAGTTCAGCGTCCCGGCCCGCCAGCGTCGGGCGGCCCGTTCGAGATCCTCCGCAGTGCCGATCATCGCCTTGGCGCGGCGCGTCGCCTTCGAGGCATCGGCCGGGAGATCCATCAGATCAGCGTCGAGCGCCGTTCCGACAGCCACGATCCGACAGAACGCGGCCGCCCGATTGAGCGCGACATCGAGATCGCCGGTAAAGACCCCCGAAAGAACGGCATCGGCCAGGTTGCGCAACTCAACCGGACCGGGAGGGGCCGCCGCGCCCGCCACCACTTCGTCAACCTCGGCCCTGGCCGTCCCAAGGCGATAGCGTTCCGCCAAGCGCGGGTCCTGGCGAGTCCATTCCCGCAACAGGTACAGGCGATAGAGCGCCCCAGGCAAACTGTCCGCGGGCGAAGCGCTCCAGACCGCCGCAAGCACACCGATCCCCTCGGACTCCACCAACCTGAGGAGGCGGTCCACAACGTCCGGATCCGTCTGGACGGTCTCACGACCGCGCACTACCAGCGCGTTCGCGGTGTCATGCGCAATCTCAGAGCGAAGCGCCGGGTCCACGTCACCGGGTATCTCCTCCGCCACGCGCGGGTCCAGCATCGCGGGCCGGCGGAACCGGCGCGGTTCGCTCACGAAGTGCTCCCTTCATCGAAGCGCCGCGGACTCCGGGGCCGCCGCTCGCAGGCGCAATGCCCGCCAGTCTATCGACCGGGTAGCGAGCCTCTGCCGACGTTGCCGGCCGGGTTTCTCACCCCGCCGCGACCCTCCTCGTGGTTTGAAGCGCGGTGCCGGTACACAAGGTGGACGGCGGCGAGTGCTACACCCCGCGCGCCGCTCCACTTGCGGGCAGACTAGGGCCGTGCACGGTACTCGGTCGGACGACGAAAGACTGCGAATCCTTCGATACTGGTGGATCAGCGAACTCTACAGCCCCCAGAGGGTTCCGAAGCTCACATCTCGAGCGGCCCGCGCAGCCGATCGTTCGGCTTCAACTCGATGACCTGGCGATCGGCTCCCGTGGGAGGCGCTGCGCCCCCCTGCGCCGCTCGGCCGGACACGACGAGTCTGGCAGCACACCGTCTACCTCGGTGTCTACGATCTCGAAGCCACCTACGAGCACCTGCACCGCGCCTTCGGGCAAGACGAGGAAGCATACGACGAGCGACCGGCGGGGCGAAGCGCGTGCGCGGGAGTCCTGGTTGACGCGCGCGGAGGGCTGGTGGCCAGTTCGGCCGTGTTGTCCTCAGCGTTGTGGGCGGTGGCGCAGATGGATGCCCGCGGGGCGCGGGGCCGCACATGGGCCGATGGCTTCCCGGATGCGGCGCAAGCCTTCCTTGACGCGGTCGATGAGTACGAAGGGGTCCGCCGTGAGGCCTCCGAGATGGATTGGCCGCCTGCCCAGGACGCGGAGTCGCTCCTGGCCTTGCTTCACATCGCGCAGAAGGCGGCCGGCATCGCCGGGACACCGAAACTGGCAACGGGAACGATAGTCATCCAGTCCGTCGCCGTCTCAGCCCTGCGCGCAGACGACGCCGCCGACATCGACTTCCTCAACA
The DNA here is from genome assembly GCA_031268115.1 of Bifidobacteriaceae bacterium. Classification (GTDB taxonomy): domain Bacteria; phylum Actinomycetota; class Actinomycetes; order Actinomycetales; family WQXJ01; genus JAIRRT01. The sequence continues at coordinate 1,708 of JAIRXV010000026.1, read as the reverse complement.
GCTTCTTCCTCGCGGACCTCGCGGCCGTGCGGGGCGAGGTCGCGACTGCGCGCGGCTGTGGTGCCGCGTTGACCGCGTATCTGACCAGCGATGATGCGCTTGATGCTCGCGGCCGCCTCGACGTCATCCGTTCCCGCGAGGCGGCAGACGCCGGCGTTGGCGTACACCGCCTCCCGAAGGGACGTTGGCCATCCAACCCGCGCCACGGCCTCTCGCTGCGCCAACAGTTCGCGGTGAACGAGGCCCTCAACGACCTCGCGCCGGCGCGGGGACTGATGGGGGTAAACGGGCCGCCAGGTACCGGCAAGACCACCATGCTTCGCGACATTCTTGCCGGAAATGTTGTCGAACGAGCCCGGCGGCTGGCCCAGCTGGATCGTCCCGAGGACGCGTTCACGGCAACGACACACCGGTGGACGGGGGCTCAAGGACACGCCCGGACCGTGCCTCAGCTGCGCCCAGAGCTCACCGGGTACGAGATGGTCGTCGCATCGGCGAACAACGCAGCCGTCGAGAATGTGACTACGGAAATCCCTGCGCGTGACGCGATCCACTCGCGGTGGCATGACAGGGCCGACTATTTCGCCGACATCGCCACCGCCGTGCTCGCCGAAACCGACGCCCAGCACGATGACGGCCCCTCCCAGATCCCGGCCTGGGGCCTGATCGCTGCTCGCCTAGCTGCCTTTGTTGCTGAAACGTGTGCAGACGAGCCGAGTTTTCGGATCTCGGGGTCCCCGCGGGAGATTTTCCCGTAGCGCAGCAAAGGGAAAAGATCCCGTGGGGTGCCACTAGGACGGTGGTGAAACACCACCGTCCTAGATGCCAGCTGCCGCGTTTCACCTGGTCCGGGCTTCGCCCTCCCCAGCTGACGCGGACGTCGGCCGGTTATTCACCGGCCTCCTGGGCAACAAACGCAACCGCAGTGCTTTCCACTCGGCGTTCTGGTTCGACAAGACCGAGCCGGGTACGAAGCCGGGTACGAAGGTGCCGGTGCCGGGCAGCGTCCCGCGGATGCAGACGCGCCTCGCCCAGTGGGCTGACGGTCTTGCACCGCACAAGGGTTGGGGGGAAGCGTGCCGCATCTTTGCCGAGGCAGAGCGACAGGTTGACAAACTCCTTGCGGCGCGCGGGCAGGCGCAGGAGCGCCTGCGCCGACTCCCGGACGCGGTCGAGGACGAGCGCCGCCGTACGGAAGCTGCCGCTCGGATTGAGTCCGATGCGCGCGCCACCCAAGTCCGCCTCGTTGCCGCTCGAACCGCGGTCGAACGCGCAAGGCACGAGTCCGCCCTGGCGGCCGTGGCGCGGGACCGGCACGTCGCCGTAAAGCCGGGCATATTCGAAACTGTCTTCTCGCTCGGACGCACCGTGCGTGAATGGCGGGCGGCGTTGAAACCGTTCGACAATCGCCTGCATGGCGCGGAGGCGGCCGTACGCCTCGCCGAAGCCCACGCCCATGAACTTGAGGATCGTATCCGGCAACTCCGATTCGACCTCTCGGCCGCCCAGGCGTCACAAGCGCGGGCGTCAGAGGACCTGTCGAGCCTTAGATGCCAGATCGCCGCCGACGAGACGAAGCTGGGCTCGGGGTATCCGGGCGGGTCGTGGACGGGTGACGCGCGCGAACTCCACGCGCCCTGGCTCGATGCGGAGCTTGACGAGGCCCGGTCCGATCTATTCCTCGCCGCCCTGCAACTCCACGAGGACT
>JAIRXV010000037.1 GCA_031268115.1 Bifidobacteriaceae bacterium | reverse complement strand
GGGGGGGGGGTGGGGGCGGTGCTGCGGCAGGGGCGTCAGTTGAGGACAGCGGGAGATCTGTCTGGAGCGCGGTCGGCGGTTCGGCCTCAAGGGCAGGAGCCGCGGCGGCGCCGGTAGAGGCCGTATCGGGCAAGCGAGTGGCTGGGAAGGCAGGTTGGGGGAACAGTGGACCACCGGAGGCATCGGGTTTGGACGGGCCGGTCACCGCGGGTTCGGTCAGTCGGCCAGTTCGCGGCGGCGCTGGGAGGGGCGAGGGCTCACCCACAAAGATCGGTCCAAAGCCGGCCCCAGCGTCCGCTTCGCCTGTGGGGGCGTCGCTGGAATCCAGCGGGCCGGATGCCGATGGCTCCTGGCGCACCTCGGTTGGGAGTGCCGTCCGAGGTGGCGCGGGCAAAGGGGAAGGGTCCCCGAGGTAGATCGGTCCGAACTCGGTTGGCTCGAGCGGCGCGGCCTGTCCCGGTGCCGCCGCCGCGAACGCAGGGTAGCTGCTCGCGGCCTGGGGTTCCGCGGCCGGTACCCCAGGCCCTTGATATGCCTGCGGGAGCGGAGGCTCGCCCTGGCCTTGATACGCCTGCGGGAGCGGATACTCGCCCTGATCTTGGCTTGAGACCTCGCCCTGGTACTGACCCCGATCCGGGTAGACCCACTGTCCCGGGTACTGGTTCGCGCCTGGGTAGCCCCCTTGTCCTTCGGATTGGCCTTGTCCCGGGTACTGGTTCGCGGCCGGGTAGATGTCTGGGCTTTCTGATGGGCCAGGCCCCGGGTACACGCCCTGACCTGAGTATTCTGGCTGGCCTTGCGGTGCGCCTTGGCTCGGGGACAGCACTTGGCCATCATGTGCGCCCTGGGGTGCCCATCCGCCTTGACCCTCGTCGACGCCTTGGACCGTTAGGGGCGGGCTGGCCGGGGAATCGGCTGCCCCGGCCCATAGATTGGCGTCGGCTGTCGCGGGAGGGGGGGCGACACCCCCCAAATCGCTGCCCGCGGCAGGCTCGCCGTTGGCCGTCTCCGACTCCAGGGTCGCCGCCGCCTCGCCGTCCTGTGGCGGGACGTGTGACTCGGTGTTTGGATACAAAGGCTGACCCGAGCCCGGCGCTCCAGTCGATTCTGGAGTGGCGAGTCCCAGGCCGCCGGGTCCGTCTGGGCTGGAAGGCGGTTCTTCCGTACCCCAAACGCCAGAGTTGGGCGCCGCGCTTGCGGCCCCACCTGAAGCATCCAATGGGGCGGCGGCTTCGGGGAAGCCAGGCACAGCGGGAACCGGGTCGGCGGGCGGGGGAGGCGGCGGCGGAACCAAGCCCCACGCCACGGGTTCTAGGGCAGGACGAGTCGCGGCCTGCTCCTCGCTGGCGCTGATCCAAGAATCGGGCGCTTCGACCGGGGCGTCCAGCGGCGGGGCGCCCAAACCCGGGCCGTACATCTCTGTCTGGCCCTCGCCCTGGCCCGCGGGCGGCGCGGCCCATTGGGCCTGCCCCAAGTGACGGGCCTCAGGGGCCGCGGGCTGCTCAGGCCCGGCGCCTAATTGTTCGTCCCCCGGCGCCCCGACACTCGGCGCCCCAAGGGGCGGCATGGCGGGGTCACTGGCAAGTGCCCGTCCCAGCGTGGAGTCTTGACCTCCGCTTTGTTCAGGTGCGCTCGGTCCAGCGAAGTCCGCTGGACCGTCTGTCGTGCCGGTCCCGTCTGTCGTGCCGGTCCCTTCTGTCGTGCGGGTCTCGTCTGTCGTGCCGGTCCCGTCTGTCGTGCCGGACTCGTTTGTCGTGCCGGACCCGTCTGCCGCAAAGGCAGTGCCCGCCTCGTCGGTCCGGGCCAACTGACTGTCCTTGGCCGCTGCGCGATCTTTGGCGACGCGTTCGACCCTGGCGGTCCGCCGCGCTTCACGCCGCCGTTCCATCCGAACGCTGCGTCGGCGCTCGCGCCGGTCGCGGGCCGCTCCTACAAACTTGTACAGCACAGGTACGACAATCAGCGTCAGGAGGGTTGAGCTGAATAGACCGCCAATCACCACCAGCGCCAAGGGTTGCGAGATAAAAGTAGAGTGCCCGGTCCACCCGATGGCCATTGGGAGTAGCGCAAAGATCGTCGCGGCCGCGGTCATCAGGATTGGCCGAAGCCTAACCCGCGACCCTTCGAGGATCGCCTCGGTCAACGAATACCCGCCGGCCGCGCGCAACTGGTTTATTCGGTCGATAAGCACGATAGCGTTGCTGACCACGATCCCAACTAGCATCAACACGCCAATTAGGGCCGCCACACCAACAGGAGTTGTTGTCGCCAGCATGATCCCAATCGCCCCGGTGGCGGCGAACGGGATCGATACGAGCAGGATCAGCGGCTGCAGGAGCGAGCCGAAGGTCGCAACCATAACAATGAACACGATGGCGATCGCCACGAGCAACGCCAGGCCTAGGTCGTTGAAAGCGTTCGCTTGCATTTCCGCGACGCCGCCAACTGTGACAGACGCTCCCGCCGGGAGGTCGAGTTCGGCCACGCGGTCGCGCAGCCGGCTCGCCAAAGTCAGCAGATCGTCCCCCTTTGGAGTAAGCGAAACCGTCGCACTCATTTCGCCATCGGTTTGTGTTATGACGCCTGGCTCTTGGACGATGGCGACACTCGCCACATCCCCCACGGTCACCGAAGGCACGGACGCCATTTCCGTAACGCCTCCGGCTCCATCGGGCGCGTTCGGATCGGCCAAAGCGTCGGCGCCGTCAGCCGGGGAGGTAGGTAGGCTCGTTGTTCCGCTGGACGCGGCGGGAACGTCAAGGCTGAGCGCTTGCAGTTCTTCGACCGTCTCAGGCGCCGGTCCCCGAGACAGACGAACCGCGATAGTGGCGCCCTCGGATTCGATTGTGCCCAAGCGTGCCGGGGACATGGCCCCGGCCACAGTTGCGACCACCGCTGCCTCGGTGAGTCCGAACTGGGCGGCCTTGGCAGTATCCACCTCAACGCGGACGGCAGGGGTGTCTGCGGTCATGGAATTCGTGATATCGGTGGCGTCCGCCTCGTTCAACGCCATTTGGTAGACCTGTTCCGCGGCCTCAGCCAGTGCATCTCGGTTGGGGGAGCGGACCACCAGATCGACTGTCGCCTGTCCCCCCATCATGGATCCGGAATCGGACACTGTAATGGACGTGGTCGATGGCCCGCCAGCGCCCTCAACGGCCTGGCGCGCGGATTCAGCCGCGGCCTCGGCGTCCGCGTCGTCAGTCAAGGTCAACGAGAATGTCGCCCGAACTGAGGCACCGGGATCCACGCCGAAGGCACCGGCGCCGCCGACAGTTGTCATCACGGTGCGAACTTCGTCTAGGCCTTCCAAACGCTCTTCGACCGCCAAAGACTCAGCGGTTTGTTCACTCAACGACGTAGCCGGTTCAAACTGTTGGACCACGCTCAGGGTGTCTCCGCCCATTGCGTCCAAGAAATTGGCTTGGAGGCGTGGGACTTGGGATGCCGTTCCCCCAAGGACAACCAGCGCAAGAAGGACGGCGATCACGGGGTGCGAAAGCGCACCCCTGAGTGTGGGCATGTAAATGCGCGACAGCACGCGCCGCCGCTCTTTCGCCACTGCGGCATCGCGTTGGTCGGCCAGGTCTTGCGCGTCGATGGCGACTGGCGTGCGCGCAAACCAATACGCCAACACGGGAACTATGGTCAGCGCCACAAGCAGAGATGCCAGCAGAGCGATGGCGACCGTGAGCGCGAATGGTCGGAACAGCTCCCCGACTATCCCGCCCACCAGCGCTATTGGCACGAAAACGGCCACAGTGCAGACCGTTGAGGCGGCAATCGCCCCGCCCACCTCGCGCACCGCCGCCACGATCCCATCGCGCTTGGGTTCCCCATATGAAAGGTGTCGTTTGATGTTCTCGATCACCACGATCGAATCATCGACTACACGCCCTATCGCGATCGTCATCGCTCCCAAGGTCAAAATGTTGAGGGTCTCACCCGTTAGCCGCATGACAATGAACGTGACAAACAGCGACAGTGGGATCGAAATCGCCGCCACGACCGTGGACGAAAGCGAGAACAGGAATGCGAGGATCACCAGCACCGCAAACCCAAGCCCGAGAAGTCCTTCGGTGCCCAGGGAGCTAATCGAGTCCGTGATGAACGGCGCCTGATCGAACACGACCTCAACCCGTAGACCCAACTCAGCCAAAGCCTCGGCCTGGTCTTCGACAACGGCGTGAACGGCATCGGACACTTCCACTGTGGTCCCCGCGGGGGTCTTTGTGACAGACAATGCGACCGATGGCGCGCCATCCAGACGCGACACGGAGGTTGCCTCACTTGGGGCCAGCTCAACGGAAGCGACATCCTCCAGCCTGACCGGCCCATTCGCTGCGGGAAGATTCAGCGCGGCGATCTGTTCCAGACCGGTCAACGGGCTGCCCGCATGGACGAGCAGGCTTTGGGAGCCTTCCGCCACGCTCCCGGCGGGCAATTCCAGTCCGTAAGTGGCGAGCAGGGTCATGAGATCGGAGGGGTTAACGCCGCGCTGAACCATCGCCGCCGAATCCGGTTCGATGGTGATTTCTTGCGGACTGAAGCCTGACACGGAGACGGCCGCGACGTCGGCCAGGTCTTCTAGGCGTGGCACGAGGGCTTGCTCGACGGCCCCTGCCAACGCCGCCGGGGTTGTCTCCGCCTGCGACGATATGGCCAACTGCAGCACGGGCAGATCATCGAGTGAGCCAGTGATGACCTGGGTCTCGACGCCATCTGGCAGCACCGGCGCGACCCGGGCGAGGGCCGTCGTGAGCCGCTGGTTGGCCCACGTCATGTCCGTCCCGTAGCTGAACTGAACGATGACGGCACTCACCGAATTGGCGGATGTACTGGTGAGTTCGTCAACGCCGGGTACGGACAGGACGGCCGCCTCAATGGGCTGGGTTACGCGTTGAGCGACGATGCTGGGCGGCACGCCGGGATAAGTTCCAAGAACCGCGGCCATGGGGTACTGGAGGGACGGTATCAACTCCGTGCGCAGGGTGATCAGCGATTGGGCGCCGACGA
>JAIRXV010000503.1 GCA_031268115.1 Bifidobacteriaceae bacterium | reverse complement strand
ACACGCTGTTACCGACCTTCCTACGATGCCTGGAACTTGACAACCCAAATCGTAGACGGAAACAGCGTGTCACCTGCACCTAAACCGCGAAACCCACCCACACATCCCTACGAAGAGCCGACTTGTTTGCGTAGTTCGGCCCGCATCCTCTAGCCGGGGCCTGCCGCCGAAGGACTGACGGCCGTGCCGAGGTGCGAAACGCCTGCGCCCGTCCTGGTCCGGGCGCCCGGCCCGTACCGTAGACTCTCCCGTGACCATATGGGGCGGTGCCGCAAACCAACGGCGGGACCTTGGGCAGTGGGTCCGAGGCGGGCGCCGCTTCCACCCGGACCGACCCATAGGAGCCTGAATGCTGACTGTTTCCCATGTCACGCGCACGTTTGGGAGTATTCGCGCCCTGGACGACGCCAGCTTTGAGGTGCCACGCGGTCAGTTGACGGGGTTTGTGGGTGGCAACGGAGCGGGCAAGACTACGGCGATGCGTATCCTGATGCAGGTGTTGGCCGCAGACGCGGGCAGCGTGACTTTGGATGGGGCCCCCGTGACTCGCGACGCCGCCCGGCGCTTCGGTTACATGCCGGAAGAGCGGGGCCTGTATCCGAAGATGGCGGCGGCCGCTCAGGTCGCGTATCTGGGCACTCTCCACGGTCTGGACCGCAAGACGGCCGAGGGTCGCGCTATCCAGTTGCTAAGCGAGCTTGGGCTGGGCGAACGTGCCTATGACCACGTGGAGAAGCTGTCGCTCGGCAATCAACAGCGGGCCCAGATCGCTGCCGCGTTGGTCCACGATCCGGACGTTTTGATTCTCGATGAGCCCTTTTCCGGTCTCGACCCCCTTGCCGTTGAGTCTGTCATGAACATCTTGGCGGGGTTTGCGCGGCGCGGAGCGGCGGTGTTGTTCTCATCTCACCAGCTCGACGTGATTGAGCGAATCACCGATTCGCTTGTCATTATTGCTGGGGGGCGAATCCGGGCCGTGGGTACTCCGCTGGAACTCGTTGCAGCCTATGCGACTCCGCGGTTCGCACTCGCTGCCGCCGATATCGGCTGGGTTTCGGCTTGGCCGGGGGTGCGGGAGGTCTTCGTTGGAATGGATGAGGTTAGTTTTGAAGCGGACGATGACGCCGCCCAGCAGGTCTTGCGTCGCGCCCTGGACTTGGGTCCGGTGGGACGGTTCGGACCGGTCGTACCTCGACTGGCGGAGGTGTTCAAAGACGTGGTGCAGGACATCGATCCGCTGTCCACGGCCAGGCGAGAGGGGGTGACGGCGTGAACGTGCGTGTCATTGGGCCGCAGCGCCACCGCGAATATATCGCCCAGCCCATGCCAACGGGGCCGTTTGTCGATCTCCCTGCCTCCGGTTTCGTTGCCGCCGCTTGGATGGTTGCCAAGCGCGACATGGCCGCGACGTTGAGATCAAAGTCTTTCGTTATCTCAAGTGTTGTGATTCTGCTTCTACTGCTGGTGTCGTTTTTCGTTGCGTCCTTGACTGGGGCGGCCGGTCAACTCAGAGGTACGGGTCCCTTGCCGACCATAGAGCTCGCCACAACGCCAGACCTCACTGGTGTTGTCGGTGCGATTTCGAGCGTTAAGATTACGCAAGTCGAAAACCGTGGCGATGCTATCGGTCTGGTTCGCTCTGGTCGTGTTGAGGCCGCCATTTTGGCGCCCTCAGGACCGGGGGGCGCGTTTGAGATTGTGGGCGACGAATCCGTTCCGTCTCGGATTGAGTCAGCACTTACCACAACGCCAAAGGTCACGTTGCTCAACCCGCCAAGACTAGAGGAAATGGCTCGGTATTTCCTGGCACTCGCATTCGGGGTTGTGTACATGACGATGGGGTTGATGTTTGGTCAGATGATCGCCACGAATACGGTGGTCGAGAAGCAGACCAGGATCGTGGAGATCCTGCTCGCCGCTGTTCCTGCTCGCGCGATGCTGGCCGGGAAGATCGTAGGCGGTTCGATCCTCGCAGTGGGGGATACTGTGCTGATTGTCGGTGTATGTTTCTTGGGTATGCAGATGAACGGTCTAAGCGATCTGCTGACTTTGCTGACCGCGCCGATGTGGTGGTACGTGGCATTCTTTATCGTAGGATTCGTTATGTATGCCTCGACATTTACCGCCGCAGGTGCTTTGGTTTCGCGGATTGAGGATCTGGGCAGTGCTGCGATGCCGATCATGTTGATGGTTATGGCGCCTTATGTTCTGGTTATGGCGTTAAATGGTTCGCCCGTAGCGATGAGCGTTATGTCTTATGTGCCGTTCACTGCGCCAGTCGCCATGCCGATTCAGATGGTGGTCGGAGAGGCGGGCACCGTCCAGGCCTTGATCTCCCTTGTCATCTTGCTCGGTACAGCAGCGTTGATTGGGCTGGGTGCCACCAAGATCTACACGAACTCCGTCTTGCGAACTGGCTCGCGAATCAAGCTGGGCCAAGCGTTGAGCGGCCGAGGCACCGCGTGATGCTGGCCGTGGCCACGGCCAACGTGAACGGTGTGCGCGCGGCAGTTAGGCGCGGCATGGGCAACTGGTTGGATGGCGCACGGCCCGACATATTGGCGGTGCAGGAAGTCCGCGCGCCCGGGAGTGTCTTGACGGAGGCGTTGCCGGGGTGGGCGCTGGCACACGAGGTCTGTGAGATTCCCGGTCGGGCCGGTGTGGCCGTGGCAACTAAAGGCGAAGTGTCGGGTGTCCGGGCGGGTTTGGGTCTGGTTGAGGCCCATCAGACGGGACGCTGGATAGAGGCCGATGTCGTAATCTCCGGTCTTTCGGAGCCCCTAACCGTGGTCTCTGCGTACGTCCCGGTGGGGGAACTCGACTCCCCGAAGCAAGCCGCCAAATACGCGTTCCTGGATGCGATGACAAAGCGAATGGGGGAATTGGCAGTGGGCGGCGGTTACGCGATCGTCTGCGGAGACATAAACGTTGCGCATCGCGAGGCAGACTTGCGGAATTGGCGCGGCAACATAGCCAAGCGCGGCTTCCTGCTTGAAGAACGTGCATACATCGACACCTGGGTGGGGGAGCAGGGCTGGACTGACGTCGGTCGGGTGCTGGCGGGGGCGGTTGATGGCCCCTACACGTGGTGGAGTTGGCGCGGGAAAGCCTTCGACAACGATGCGGGTTGGCGGATCGATTGCCAGTTCGCAACTCCGGGGATCGCCGCGCTTGCCCAGTCGGCCCACGTGGACCGGGCGCCGAGCTATGCGGAGCGTTGGTCAGATCACGCGCCGCTTGTGGTGACATACGGGTAGGTGGTACTGGTCTCTTGTGACGGCGCTTTGCGCCGGCCCGTGCTGCTGCGAAGTCTCGGCCAGATGACCCGGCCCCGAACGTCTTGCCGCGGCGCTCTGCGCCGCCGCGAACACCCGCCGGCCCACCCCGCCTCACCCCGCCGCGAACACCGGCCGGCTCACGCCGCCGCGAACACCGGCCGGCCCACGCCGCCGTGAACACC
>JAIRXV010000484.1 GCA_031268115.1 Bifidobacteriaceae bacterium | reverse complement strand
GGCACGACAAACCAAGCCGCGCATTCCTCGCCTTCCAGCGTGAACCGGATCGCTTGACCACCGACCGTGTTGTTGGCGCCCGCGTCCCACACGACGACACTCGCGACGTAGCCATCGGTGTCCCCTACCTCAAGCGCTTCGGGTTCGCCATCGGTGCCCACTGGGGTCACCGCGAGGACCGAATCGGCGGCGCTGGCCGGTGGCGCCGCGAACGATGCCGTCAACGGGGCTGATGGTCCGTCCTCGCCGTTCGCTAAGACAAACCCGGCGGGTGTGCCGGACCCGTGGCGGACAGTCACCAGGCGCCCACCGGCAAGTGAGGCATAGACCTCAATGCCGTAGACACCGTCGAGGCATAGGCCCTCATCGGTGGGCCCGGCGCACGCGAAGGCACCGCCGTTGGCGAAGTACAGTCCGGCGCCGCCCCGCGGATCGTTCGTGGCCGCGGCCACGGTCAAAGCGGCGGCACCGTCAGTGACTGCCCGGCCGGAATCGTCCCGTAGGGTCACCGTCACTGTCTGGCGGCCCCACGCTGCGGCGTCCACGCCAGGAGCGTCGTGGTTCGCCAGCTGGCCGGCCGTCCCGCTCACGTCAGCGAAGGACCGCAGAGATGAGGCCGGACCCGGAGTTGTCGCCACGGGCATCAACCCGACGTGGGGCGCCTCGCCCCACGTCGATGGCAAGGCCGGGCCCGTGGACAGTTCGCCGGTGACCAGGTTGACGGCCTGGAAGTTGGCGGGTACCGCGAAATCGGCCGGTGCATTGATCGCGATCTGGCGGTTGCCTCCCGGGCACGTCAAGGTGTAGGCGATCGAATCCTGATTCCATGAGCCCGGGCGCGCGGATTGCTCGGTGCATTCTTTCCAGAAGCCCGCCAGCGTGGCCAGGGCTTGGGCCGAAGGCTTGGGTGTGCCATCGCGGCGCAACAGCCCAAGACGGTCCTCGGGCGCGAGGGGATCGGTGCCGGCATCGCGCAAGCCGTTCCACCACACGCCCTGAACCTCCGGCAGCGCCCGCAACCTGACATAGGACTCAACGAGATAGCGGGCCACCGTATCTTCGGCCAGGCACTGCGGCAACGACGAATCGCTACACGTGCTCCATCCGACCTCGCTGACATAGATCGGCAACCGCTGTCCATACGCGGCTTCAACGCGATCCGCGAACCATTCGACCGCTTGGTCGATATCGCGAGGCCGGTTCTGACCCGAGTTAACCGAGTCGAGGTAGGCGTAGGGGTGCAGGGAAACCCCGTCTACCCGCACACCTAGTTCCCTCATCGTGCTCAGCGTGCTAGTTACGAACTCCACATCGGTACCTGAGACCGCACCCACGATAAAGGGCACTGCGGGAGCCTGTTCGTGAACCAACGGCTCTATTTCCTTCGCCAACGCAGCATAGGACTCTGGGCAACCGGGGCCTTGGGACGAATCGTATGGGCAAGGAGTATTCGACGTTAGGCCGCTTGGCCCGTTGACATAACCCAAGTAGGTGTCCCATTCGTTCCAAAGTTCAACGCCAGCGCGTTTACCTGGATAGGCGTCCAGCACATATTCCACGTAGTCCCTAAACTTCTCACGCTCGGTCTGGTCGCTGGGGAAGCCGTCGATCCACCTATCGTGGCCGTAACCCAATGTTTGCAGGGCATCCGCGGCCGCGCTGACCGAATTCCACAGATCCATGCGTCCCTCAAGTTCCCACCGCGAATCGCCAATTCCACCTACCTGACCGCCGGCCGAACCGCCAAGGGTGCCATTGGTGTCGGCCATCAAGGCCCATGGCAATTCTGCGCGGAATGAATTCACTCCCCATTCGTTGACCGCAGTCCCGATTTGGCTGGCTGTATCCCATTCCGCGCGCGGGCCCAGCTGCGTCAAAATCCCTGTATAGAACTCCGATGGCAGTATTGGATTGTAGGTGCCGAAATCGGCCCGCACACTGATTTCCGGCGAGCGAGCGAATGACGTGTAGTGCTGCGGCCATTCCACCCGCGCCTCGACGCTGAGTTTCTTGCCCACGTCCGCTGCCGTCGGAGTGTACCGCTGAGCCGTGGCTCCATCGATCGTTTGACTGTCTCGATACCACTGCCACGATTCGACCACTGGCGCGTTTTGCTTCGGATCCGGACGCCCGCCGATGGCGGTCAATTCGTTGCCCACCACGCCCTCGCCTAAGATCTCGGTCGGGTCCAACCGCCAATACACGGATCCGTCCCCGGCCATGAGAACCAACGCGCCGTCGTCGCGCATAGCCATCTGCGAAATCAACGAATTGACCACGCTCGATGCCCAGCGGGCCGCGCCATCGTTCATAAGTACCAGGTTCCCGTCTGTCTGCAACCGCAAACGAGCCTCGGCGCCGCTCGGGGTGGCGGTGTCGACGCGCCAGGTCACCCGCCCCTCCTGCCGCACGGTCAGTTCGCCGTTGTTCTCCCACGTAAATACGGCGGAGCGATCCGGCGACCAGATTTGCTCTCCAGGAGAGAACTCGTGCCCAACGTTGACGAACGATCCGGCCGGTGGCGTGCCCCGCAGAGCCACGCGCACGGTGTCTTCGGCGTCGCCCGCGATGCCCGTCACGGTTGCGTGACCCACTTGCCCGGCCTCAAGCGAAGCCTCGAAAGCACACGTGAACAGGCCATCCTTGGCGGTCGCTTCGCCCAGCGAAACCAGGCCCGGGCCGTCGCCGACACACGCGATGGCCGTCTGAGCGTTCACGTCGGCGTTCAGGTTCGAACGCGCCCGCACCGAGACCCGTACCGTCTGGCCTGGGGACACCGAAAGGTCCGCGTTGGCGGTGGTGCCTCTCGCTGGCAGGCCCGGGGACCGTCCGTCAAACGTGACATCCATCGCCTCAAGTCGCATCTCGGGCACCG
>JAIRXV010000452.1 GCA_031268115.1 Bifidobacteriaceae bacterium | reverse complement strand
CTTCTTGGCGCGGGTGCGCGACTCGGGCACGGCAACGACTCCTTCAACTGGCTGCGATAATCCCGTCTAGCCTAGTCGAACCGCCGCCCCCCGTGCCTCGCGGGCCGGGCGGGTAGTCTGGGAGGTCCGTGGGCCGACCTGAACCTGCGAAGTCCCAAACGAAAGGACTACCCGGTGGCGCGCCAGGGTGCGAAGCACGCTTTCGGCGGTGGGAACACCCTGACAGTTGCGCTGGTGGCCGCCCTGGCCGGTTTGTTGATCGGGGCTAACGCCTCGATTTTTGGGCAGGGCGAGTTGGGCCCCGGGGGTTTGGCTGGCATGGTCGACGATCAGGTGAGTGAGGTGGCCAGGCTGGAGGAGCGGGCGGGAGAGCTGACAGTGGAGGTCGATCAGCTGTCCGGTGCGGATGCCGTTCCCGTCCCAGGTCAGAGGGACACTCATCTCGATGTGGCCTCTGGGCGCAGCGCCGTCCATGGCCCGGGTGTCACGGTCACACTGGGAGACGCGCCCGCGTCCGACGGTCGCGAAGGCGACTTGCCGCCCGATTCCTACGTGGTCCACCAGGAGGACGTCGAGGCGGTGCTGAACACACTTTGGGGTGCGGGCGCTGAGGCGGTCGCGATTCAGGGTCAGCGGCTCACTTCGGTTTCCGCCGTGCGCTGCGTGGGTAACGTGCTGCTGCTCGGTGGGCGGACCTACTCCCCGCCCTATGTGATTGACGCGATCGGCGACCGTCGCCGGCTAGCTGAAGCGCTGGAGAACTCCCCCCTGACCGAGCCGTATCGAGAGTTCGCGGCCGCCATCGGACTGGTTTGGTCCGTCAGGTCCCAGGCCGGCCTCGACATCCAGGCCTACCCGGGCGGTAGCATCACCCTTCGGTACATTGCGATGCCGTTGAACGGCCAAGAACAGGGGGCACTATGAGCGGTACCGACCTTCCAGCCCCTCAGGGGCAGTCTTCGGACCTGCCCGATGAGCCCCCGGTGACGCTATCCAACATCGATGCCATTTTGGCGGCTCGCCGCGCGGAGGACGCGGCCCCGCCTGGGGTGCGGGCCGAGACGAGCGAGCCGGCGCAGGATTCGCTTGGATCCGATGCCGGCACAAGCGACGCCGATGCCGGTCCCATCGGACCGCCGCAGGGCGTGGCGGAAGGAACGCTCGACCCCGCCGAGGCGGATCCTGAGTCCGATGACGAACCGATCTTGCTCTCCGAGGAGCCGGCATCGCTTCCCGAGGAGCCGGCATCGCGCCCCGACGAACTGGCATCGCTTCCCGACGAATCGGGACCGCGAGGGGCCGGCCAACCCCCAACCTGGACCCAAATCGAACCGACGGACCCTCGGGGTGCGCCGCCCATCGCGGCTCCTTCGCTCACGGAGGCGGTCGCCACATCCGGTGAGGCACGCAACGGGGGCGATTCGTTCGGCAGCGATGGAGGTGAGGATAGGCCGATCGGGGCGCCCACCCGCCCAGCCGCCGCCTTGACTCGCGCGCAGCTGCGGCGGGCAACGGCCGTCCATGCGGTTCAGGCCTCGCAGACGGGTTCGACACCCCCCGTGCGCGAGCCCGAAGGCAACATCCTGGAAATCCCTTGGCCCGCCGTGCGGCAAAACGAAGACGCGGATCCGCGGCACCGAATCCCTGTCGGGGCGGTCCTCACCGGGATTCTCGGGGAACTGCTAATCACTGCCGGAGTGATCCTCGGCCTGTACGTGGTGTGGGAAGTTCTCTGGTCCACGGTCGAAGCCAGGCCAATGCAGGCCCAAGCCTTGGAAGCGGTCCACGAGCGGGCGCAATACGTCGCTCCGATTACGGCTGCGCAGACTGGCAGCGACACGCCGGCGTTCGCAACCGAGTACACGGAGAATTTCCCTGAGATCGCCGCAGGCGCCGATGCCGTACCGTGGATGTCGCTGCATGTGCCGCGCTGGGGTTACGACTACGACATCGCCATCGCCCAGGGCACGGGCAAAGGCGTGATCGATCAGGGTTTGATTGGGCACTATCCCGAAACCCAAAACGCCGCCGAACTGGGCAACTTTGCTGTCGCTGGGCACCGGATCACCCATGGCGAACCGTTTGCGCGCATTCAAGAGTTGCACAACGGGGACGAACTGATCGTGGAGACCGACGAGTACTACTTGGTGTACGAGATGTACGACCAGAGAATCGTGGTCCCAACGGAGATGAGCGTCATCTGGGCGGTCCCGGGTCAGGCAGGGGTGCCGCCTGAGCGGCGCCTGATCACGTTGACCACGTGTCACCCCCGTTACACCTCGACCCACCGGTACATCGTGTGGGGCGAACTCGCGTATTGGACTAAGAAGGCCGACGGTCCGCTTCGGGCGCTGACGCCACCTGAGCAGCGAGGGGAGGGCCGCTGATGTACGGAGCCCTGTGGCGAATCCTGCCTGGCCCAAGATGGTTCCGCGCGTTCGCCCTGCTGTGTCTGGCGTTGCTCGCGGTATGGGCTTGCTTCCAGTACCTATTCCCGTGGATGAGCGACGTGCTGCCGTTCAACGAGCTGACGGTCGAAGAAGGCACCGACACCGTTGAGGAATCCTTGGGCGCGATTCTTGCGCCGCTCACCTTGGTCCGGTGAGCGCCAACCAGTTCGCGATCATCGCCTCACCGTGTTCGGTCAAGATCGATTCGGGGTGGAACTGGACGCCGTGCAGCGGGAGCGAGCGGTGTGTCAAGCCCATGACCACTCCCCCCGCGCGGGCCGTGATCTCCAACTCGGGAGGGATCGTGGCCGGCACAACCGCCAGCGAGTGGTAGCGAGTGGCTTCCAACGGGCTCGGCAAACCGGCAAACACGCCTCGGCCGTTGTGCTCTATGGCGCTGGTCTTGCCGTGGCGAAGCTCAGGGGCGTGCGCAACGGTCGCCCCGAAAGCCTCCCCCAACGCCTGATGCCCCAAGCACACACCTAGCATCGGCAGGCCCCGCGCGGCGCATTCCGCGATGACCGCCAGGCTTGCACCGGCTCCGCGAGGGTTGCCCGGGCCGGGCGAGACAAGCACACCGTCATAGCCGACGGTCGCGGCAGTGGCGGGCCGGACTTTGGGGTGGGGGCCGGCATCGTCCGCCGAACCGGAATTAGGCAGGGATGCGCCAGGCACCGCATCGTTGCGGAACACAACCGCCTCGGCCCCTAGCCGTCGAACATAGTCGGCCAGCGTAAACACGAACGAGTCATAGTTGTCGACCACGAGGATGCGGGGCATGCGTCAGTAGTCTTCCATCGGCTCCCCAGGGAGAGTTTCAATCGGCGGAATCACCGGCGTCTCAGGTGCGGGAGACGGACCCTGGGAGACATAGACCATGACCGTCTCGCCTTCAGTGGCGGAGTTGCCCGGGCCCGGTTCCGTTCGGGTCACCAACCCCACCGCGACCGTGTCGGAATACTCGTTGACGAACTGTGGGACCAACCCATCCGAGACCAGGGTCTCCTCCGCGGTCGCCTGATCGTTGCCAAGCACGCTGGCGATGGTGATCTCCTCGGCCGCTCGGGCGATGGTCAGGGTGACCTGATCCTTCTGGGCGGTTTCCGTGTTGGCCTTTGGTGTCTGCGACAGGACCGTGCCCGGAGGCTCGCTCGACAGCTTGTATTGCGGTTCGCTGACGGTCAGTCCCGCCTTTTCGAGGTCGGAGCGAGCATCCGCCAGGAGCTTGCCCTTGACGTTCGGAACGGTGGTGCGGCCGTTGGAGATGTACAGCTTGACCTCGCTGCCAGCTGCGACCGTCTCGAACGCCTCCGGTTCGGTTCGCGTGACGCTGCCCGATTCGACCGTGGCGCTCGTCTCCGACATCACGTCACCGCTTTCCAGGTTGTACTCGCGCAGAGTGTCGCGGGCCACCTGTTGGGTCATGCCGGAAACGTCGGGAACCTCGAGTTCGCCGGGGCCGGTAGAGACCAGGATCTTGACCGTATCGCCAGGTGCCGCTCTTGTCCGGGAAGGCGGATCGAAGCCAACCACCAGCCCACGCTCAACGTCGTCGCTGGCGATCTCCTCCAGCACGCCCTCCAAGGCGAGCGCCGTCAGCTGGGTCATCGCTGCCTCGGGGGTCATACCGGCGGTGACCTCAGGGATCGCGACCGGCGTCGGCTCAGCCGAAGCCGTTTCGGACGGTGAGGTTGGGGGCGGGGTCGGAGCTGGCTCGCCGGTGCCGCGCATGGCAAAGAAGATGATCGCGCCTAGTGCGATGACGCCGACAGCCGCTATCGCGGCGATCAGCACCCAACGCTTACGCCCGCCCTCGTCATCGTCGTCTTCATTGTCTGAGGGCGTGGGGAACAGACCTGGAGGGGCCTGAGTGGGCGCGGATCCGACCCGTGTTGCGCCCGTGGCCGGGAAACTGGGCGGCGTCATTATTTGGGTGGCGCCCGCCGCCGGCAGGACCGGCGGTACCGCGGATGCCGCGACCGTCCCGCCTCGTTTGGCAATCTCCAGATCGCCGCGAAACTCCGAGGCCGTGGCGTAGCGCAGATCTCTGTCCTTGGCCAACGCCTTGAGAACAATCCGGTCCAGTACCTCAGGCACGTCCGAAGCGACAGAACTGGGCGGCACCGGCATTTCGCGGACATGCTGGTAGGCCACGGCGACCGCCGAATCCCCCACAAACGGTGGCCTACCGGTCAGCAGCTCGTACAGGACGCAGCCCGTGGAATACAGGTCTGAGCGAGCATCCACCGTCTCACCGCGGGCCTGTTCGGGGGACAGGTACTGGGCGGTGCCGATGACGGCCTGGGTCTGGGTCATGGTCGCCGCGGTATCGGACAGCGCCCGCGCGATACCGAAGTCCATGACTTTTACCTGGCCCGCCGTCGCCAACATGATGTTGGCCGGCTTGATATCGCGATGGACGATCCCGGCGTGATGGGCGTACTGGAGGGCCTGGAGAACACCCACAGTGATCTCGATGGCCTCGTCTATGGGGACGGCGTTGACTTCCCTGAGGCGATCGCGCAGGGTGTGTCCTTCGACGTACTCCATGATGATGTAGGGCACGCGGACGGGAGCCCCGTTGGCGTCCGTCGAAGCGTCCTCGCCGGTGTCGTAGACGGCCACGATGGCGGGGTGGTTCAGTGAGGCGGCGGCCTGGGCTTCCCGGCGGAACCTGGCCTGGAAGGCAGGATCGCGCGCCAAGTCGGAGCGGAGCACCTTGATGGCGACGGTCCGGCCGAGCCGCGTGTCGCGTCCCACGTGGACCTCAGCCATTCCGCCGCGGCCGATAAGGGCTCCAACCTCGTACCGGTCAGCGAGGATCCGGGGCGTGTAGTCGGCCACTGGATTCCTTTCGATTGGGGTTCAGGCGTCGATCATTCCGGAGTGTGCGGCCAGGTAGCCACCCTGAAGGTTGCCACCTTGGATAGCCTCACGTCCACCGGAATCGGGTGGGTGTGGGGTCATTGTTGCGTGATCGATACCGGGGCCCTCGGGCAACGACGCTCCGAAGAGAGCGGTGTCCGCGCCTGAGAGCACGATTCCAGCGATGATCGCCGCAAGGCAGAGTAGAAGAATCACGAACGGGATGGCGGTGCGTGCCCTTGTGGGTAGGCGCCGCCGCCTCCCCGGTTTCGTGGACGATGGCGGTCGCAACACTGGCGCCGTCAACCTCGGGGTGGCGGTAGGGGTGGGAGAGCCATTGAACGTGGCGGTTGCGATTTCGGGTGGGAGTGGGGCTTGCGGGTCCGGCGGCACCCATAGGATCGGTGTCCCAGGTGTCGTCGGTGCGGCCGGGGTGGATCGCGCATCTTCGGATGCGGGCACCTCGTCGAGTTCCTTTGGGGTGGGGGCTGGACCGGTGGGAGCGGCCAGCGGTGCCTGTGTGGCGGAGGGTGTCGGCGGGTTGGGCGAGGCGCTCGACGCTTGGGCCACCGCCGGGCCCCGACTCGCGGCGGTGGGGCTGGCCGGTGGCGTGTGCGTCGGGGCGGCTTGTCGGGGCGGCTTGTCGGGGCCGGTCGCAAGCGCCATGGTCGGCGCCGACGAAGGGTTCGATTCGTCCGCAATGCCAGCCTCAGGTGGCCCGGCCGGGCCATCGGGAGGCACGGCCGGCGCTTGGTCGGCCGCCGGCGCGGCCGGCGCGGCGACCTCGGCGGCGGGAACGGCATCGTCCACCGCGGCGCCAGCGGGGGTTGGTGGACCACCGGCCGCAGGCGGCGATCCGTGTGCGGGTGGGCCGGTGGGCAAGGCCGTCCCAGGTGTCGGCGCGGGGGTCGCGGCCGGGCGGCTGGGTGCGGCGTCGGTAGGAGGGGCCACGGCCACGGTCTCGGTCGAAGACGGTTCGGGCCCCGCTCCGGGCGCGGAACCCAGCGTCAACGCGTCCTGCTCGCTCTCGGGGATCAGAATCGTGAGCGGCACGGGTGAGGTCTCGGGAGAATCGGCGCCGATCGTGGGTTTGAGCTGCAACAGCAGATGCGCCAACTCGCCGCAAGTCGATGGGCGTTTAGCCGGGTCTTTGCTAAGCAGCCTCAACACCAGGTCCCGCAGTGGCGGATCCACCCAGGTTGGAAGGGGCGGGGGCGGCTGGCGCACCTGAGCCAGCGCGATATCGACGTCTCCACCCGTGTTGAAGGGCCGGGAGCCCACCAAGCATTCGTAGGCGATTATCCCCAGCGCGTACATGTCTCCCGCTGGTGTCGCCGGTTTGCCGAGGGCCTGTTCAGGAGCCAAATACTGGGCGGTGCCCATGACCTTGCCGGTGGCGGTCAAAGCGGCTTGACCCAGGCACACCGAGATACCGAAATCGGTTAGCTTCACCCTCCCGCTCGGTCCGAGAAGAATGTTCCCCGGCTTGACGTCGCGGTGTACCACTCCCGCGCGGTGGGCGGCGAACAGCCCCTCGGCGCATTGGTGGAGGATGTCGATGAGTTGAGAGGCGGTTACGGTTGTTTGCATCGCCAGTACATCCGCCAACGATTGACCGGGCACGAACTCAAGCACCAGGTAGCCCGTGCCCTCTTCTTCGCGGTAGTCGTAGACGCGGGCAATGTTTGGGTGGTTGAGCATCGACGCGTTGTGCGCCTCGGTGCGAAGGCGATGCAAAGAGCCCTCGTCGCCGGTGAATTCCGGGCGAAGAACCTTGATCGCGACGGTTCGCGACGTCCACGTATCCTGGCCGCGCCAAACCTCGCCCATGCCGCCCACGGCGATGAGCGAGCCGAACTCGTATCGCCCCTCGGCGAGTTTCAGTCCCGAACTGACAATCACTGCTCCAGCACCGCCTCCATGACCGTTCGGGCAATCGGCCCAGCAACCGCGCCACCGGTACCTTGCATCCCGGCCTTGCCGCCGTCTTCGACCACCACCGCGACCGCCACCGAGCGTTCCTCGGTTTCGGCGAACGCGACGAACCAATTATCTGGTGCTAAGCCATTGCCCTTCTCGGCTGTTCCCGTTTTCCCCCCAACGCGAACCCCCGGTATGGCGGCACGTCCCCCTGTCCCCTCATCGACTACGCCCACCATCATGGTTGCCAGTTCCCGTGCCGAGGCTCGCGACAGTGGGGTGGCAAGGGTCTCCACAGGGGTTGTGGACAGCACTTCTAGGTCGGCACCGCGTTCGGTTCGCACCAAGTGCGGCGTGTACAGCACACCATCGGCGACGATGGCGGAGGCCACCATGGCCATTTGCAGCGGCGTCACCCGATCATCGAATTGGCCGATGGCGGACATCGCCGTTTGCGGCTGGTCGGGGTCCTCAGGGAAAACCGAAGGCGTGACCGGCAAGGGAATGTCGAGTTTCGCCCCAAATCCGAACGCTTCGGCCTGAGCGCGGATCGCGTCATCGCCCAAGTCCAGCCCCAACTTGGCGAACGCCGTGTTGCACGAGATGGCCAGGGCCTGGGCCAACGTCATAGTGCCGCTGCCCGAACACGAGGAATCGCCCATATTGCCCAGAATCGCCGAGGAGTCCGGAAGTGGGAGCCGGGCCGGGGCGTCGATTGGCGTGGACCCGGAGTAGTTGCCTGTTTCTAACGCTGCGGCCGCAGTGACCAGCTTGAACGTTGAGCCAGGGGCGTAGAGGTTGCCCGCAATCGCCCGATTCCACAAGGGGTTGCTCGGGTCCTCGATTAGGGCGTCGTAGGTCTCTTGGACGCTGGACGGATCGTGCGCGGCCAGCTCGTTCGGGTCGAAACTTGGGGTTGAGGCAAGGGCGAGCACTTCCCCAGTCCGCGCGTCGAGCGCCGCAACCGCCCCAGTTTGATCGCCCAGACCATCGTAGGCGGCGGTTTGGGCCGCGGGATCGATCGTCAACTCCACGGCTCCGCCTTGCGGTTGGGGGCCGGTAACGAGGTCCCTCAGCCGGCTCAAGAAGAGGGAATCGGCGGTTCCCTGGAGGACGTCATCGGCGGCCCACTCCATGCCAGTCATACCCTGGCTGATCGAATAGAAGCCTGTGACCGGCGCGTACAGCGGCCCCTTGGCGTAGGAACGCTGATAGCCGTAGTCGTCGTCCACCGCGGTAGACGACGCGATGGCATCCCCCGCAACGATGATCGGCCCACGGTCCTTGTTGAAGCTGGCGTAGTAGGTGCGGGCATTGTGGGCGTCGGCCCGTAGGCTCGGCGCGAGCACATACTGATCGACGGTGACCGCTGCGAACAGGGCCAGAAATATCACCATGGACAGTGCCGTCACGCGGCGGATTTGAGTGTTCACGCCGCCTCCTGACTCGCCGTCTCGGGCGCTGGAATCCCTCGGGTGTCGATCTCGTTCGTTGCCGGCGGGGGCCGCCGCGCGCCATCGGACACCCGCAAGAGCAGAGCGACCACGATCCAGTTGGCGATCAGCGAAGACCCACCCGCCGCGAGGAAGGGCGTGGTCAGGCCAGTCAATGGGATCAGCCTCGTAACCCCTCCCACCACGACGAACACCTGAAGGGCCAACGCGAACGCCAAACCGGAAGCCAGGAGCTTACCAAAACCGTCCCGCACCCCCATGGCGGCGCGCATTCCCCGTTGGACCAGCAGCAAGAACAGCGCGAGAAGCGCGAACACACCCGTCAGACCGAGTTCCTCGCCCAGAGAATCGACGATGAAATCCGAGAACGCCAGCGGCGTCAGATCGGGCCGACCCTCCCCCCAGCCGGTGCCGAGCAGCCCGCCGCTGGCCAAACCGTACAGGCCGTTGGAGAGCTGGAAGCCGGTTCCCGCGTAGTCTGCGAACGGATCTAGCCAGGTGTCGACGCGCGTTTGCAGGTGGGGGAACATCCGCAACGCCGCCGCCACACCACCGGCAAACAACGCCAAACCGATGACAATCCAACTAGGACGGTCGGTGGCGATGTAGAGCATCGCCACAAACAGCCCGAAGAACAGCAGTGAGGTTCCCAGATCCTTCTCGAACACCAACACCGCGACCGAAGCGGCCCAGGCCGCCACAATCGGGCCGAGGTCGCGCAGTCGAGGCAGCTGAAGCCCCAACACTTTAGGCCCGGCCAAGGCCAACGTTTCACGCCGCGTCACAAGATAGCCCGCGAAGAAGATGGCCAACAGAATCTTCGTCACCTCAGCCGGCTGGAAACTCATCGGGCCGAGGCGAATCCAGATGCGTGCGCCGCCGATCTCCCGCCCGATCCGGGGCACCAGCGGTAGGACCAGACCGACTAGGCCCAACAACATCGTCGTGTAGGTGAAGCGGCGCAAAGTGCGGTGATCCCGCAGGAACCCGAGCACCAGGACGCAAGCCGTGATGCCGATGGCCGTCCACATGAGCTGGCGGGAAAAAACCTCACCCAACTGCGGATTCGACTCGCGATAGCGCAGCGCCAGACGGTAGATCATCGACAGACCCATGCCATTGAGCAATACCGCCACGGGCAAGATCACCGGATC
>JAIRXV010000366.1 GCA_031268115.1 Bifidobacteriaceae bacterium | reverse complement strand
CGCCTCACCACACCGCGCCCCCTTCCACACCGAAGAACAGGTCCCGAACGCCGCCAACACTACACTCACGCAACACCCACCCAACCCCCACCGCCCCCACACAACCCGATGCACCAGTTCAGGCCTGGGGCCGGTCGGTCGGGACTGCTGACACGGCGTGCCTCCACCACCGGCGGGAGCGCGAAATGGTTCGGGGGTGGTACCTGCGAAGTGGGAGTCCTGACCCCAACTCGTCTTGGTCGCGTGGGATGGCAACGTTCAGGACCGGTTCACGGCGAACGCGCGACACCGTTTGGTCGCAAGGGTGCCTGTCTCTCGTGGCCGACCGGTTGCCTGCAAGATTTTGGGGGTGCCGAGCCGTTTGGTCGCAGGGGTGCCGTCCTTCCTGGCAGCTCGGAGCCCCGAGTCGCTTGGTCGCGGAGTGCTGTCTTCTTGCGCAGCAGGCACGGCCCGCGAAAGTGCAGCGTGCAAGGCCAACGCTGCTGCGATACATAACGCGGCTCAAGCGTCGGGATCGCGAACACCAAGAACCCCACGGACGCCCATCGCCCGCGCCTGGCATTGATCGAATCTCAATCGGATATCAACCTCCTCTTTCGCGCGGACCCCTTACTCTTCTGTGTCTAATCGATCACTTGATCCACCCGTGAGGCAACCCATGTCCCAACGTTCCGTGCCGCGAGCAAGGCGGGTGCCGTCATCGTCCACGATGGGCGCGGGCGACTCCGGCCGATCCGATGGCGCGAACCGGCGCGTCCGCACAACCGTGCCCATCTCGGGTATGACATGCGGCGCGTGTGAGGTGCGCGTGGGCAAGCTCCTGCGAGGTATCCCGGGCGTCAAGGAAGCGAAAGTGTCCTTGGCTAAGGGCCAGGCCACCGTCTTGGCGACCGGGAGTGTGCCGGCCGAGCAGATCGAGGCCGTCATCGAGCAGGCCGGCTATCACGTGGGGGCCTCGGCTCTGCCCGCTATTTCCAGGGACAAAGCGGTGTGGCGCGATTTGATCCTTGCCGCTATCGCGATGACCGCCCTGGTATGGGGCGCGAACGGTCTCGGACTAAACCGGCTGACGGATCGAATGACCAGCGCAAATGGGACGGGGAGTCTCGGTATCGTTTTGGCGCTCGGGGTAATCGCGTCGCTATCTACGTGCATGGCGTTGGTGGGTGGGCTGGTCCTTTCGCTATCCGCGAAGTTCGCGAAAGACCATCCTGGCTTGCCTCCGACTCGCCGACTCCGCCCGCAGGCCATGTTCAACCTTGGGCGCGTGGCCGGTTTTGCGGGTTTGGGCGCTTTGCTTGGGACGGTTGGGGCGGCTTTCCAGATCAACGGGCGCGGACTAGCACTGCTCACACTTGCCGTGGCACTGGTCATGGGTGTTATTGGGCTGCGTTTGACGGGGGTTTCGCCCCGTGCCGCTCGGGTGTCGGTCACTTTGCCGGCAGGGTTGACGCGGTGGATGGAACGAGTGGAAGGACGGCGGGCGTATCGCGATTCGAGTGCCTTGCTGCTGGGGGTCGGATCGTTCTTCTTGCCGTGTGCGTTTACCCAGGCCGTACAGGTATTTGCCCTGGCCACCGGCAGTCCAGTGCGTGCCGGGGCGATTATGGGCGTGTTCGCGCTCGGCACCGCACCCGGGCTTTTCGCTGTGGGTTCGTTGGGGGCGCTGGCATCGGGTAAGGCCGCGGCCCACGTGTTCCGGTTGGCTGGAGTGGCCGTGCTCGCGTTTGCGCTGGTCAACGTCGTGGGAGCCGTTCGTATCCTCAACCCCGGTTTGGGGCGGCCCGCCGCCTCCACCCAGAATGTCATAGCTCGGAGCGACAATGTTTCCGACGATGACGGCACGCAAGTTCTCAGGACCGTCCAGTCCGGCGGTGGTTACGAACCGGCCACTGCCGCGGTGTACGCCGGGCGTCCAGTGCGCTGGGAGATCGAATCGAAAGGATTGTCGTGCGCTTCGAGCATGAACTTGGAGGCCATGGGCTTGGGTTACGTGAATCTTCAGCCCGGTGCGAACGTGGTCGAGTTCACGCCGAATCAAGTTGGCACACTGGTCTACACCTGCGGCATGGGCATGTTTCCTGCCTCTATCGAAGTGATACCCGCTCCAAGCGACGCCGAGGACGCGCAGGACCCCCTGTGACGTGCAGAGACGAATCCGGTTCGGGCGCCACGGTCCAGATCTGCGGCGTGGCGCCAGTGCGCCTGAGCGGCACCGGGGCGGCTGGGTGGGAACGGCGTCGTCCACCTGCGTGGGCGCCTCCACCTGGGTGGGGACGGCATCAGTGCGCCCGCGTGGCGCCGGTCCACCTGGGTCGGAACGGCATCGTCCACCTGCGTGGCGCCGGTCCACCTGGGTGGCGACGGCATCGTCTAACTTGGAGGCCGGCGAAGAACCGGCCGTTGGCCGCGTGAGGAGGCGAGGGTGAAGCCCCGAGCCCGCAAACGCGGCTGGGGACCGCCCCTTCAACGGCTCCTAAGGTGGCTACAACGGCACTAAGGAAGGACACGGACCATGACATCCGCCCCTGAGACCACGCGCACCGTCGATCTCACTTTGACGGGCATGACCTGCGCGGCCTGCGCCAACCGTATCGAAAAGAAACTCAACCGACTGGAGGGTGTCGAGGCGAGCGTCAACCTCGCGTTGGAGACCGCCGCGGTGTCCGTGACCGGGGAAATCACCTCAGCCGATTTGATTCAGGCCGTTGAGGATGCCGGATATGGCGCCCGGGAAATCCTCCCCAATCCTGGCCCAGACGCTACCGCCCAGGATGGCACCACGGCCCAGGATGGCACCACGGCCACGGACGATGCCGCATCGCAAGCGGCCGCGCGGCTGACAATCTGCGCTGTTCTTACCGCCCCAGTGCTGGCGATGGCCATGATCCCGCCGCTTCAATTCACCTATTGGCAATGGCTGTCGTTGACGCTCGCCTCGCCGGTGGTGGTTTGGGGAGCGCTACCCTTCCATCGCGCCGCCTGGATCAACGCCCGCCACGGCGCCGCAACGATGGACACACTCATCTCAATAGGCGTTTCCGCCGCCTACCTTTGGTCGTTGTGGGCGCTGTTCTTAGGCGGAGCCGGGATGCCGGGAATGAGAATGGACTTTTCGTTGACAGCAAAGACGGGCGTCGCCGAGATCTACCTAGAGGTCGCCGCGGCAGTCACCGTGCTTATCCTTGCCGGGCGCTATTTTGAGACTCGGGCAAAGCGGCGTTCAGGGGCTGCGCTGCGCGCTCTACTCGATTTGGGAGCGAAAGAGGTTTCGATACTGCCAGACGGCATCGGCGGCCCCGAACGGCGGGTGCCCGTGCAGCGGTTGGCAGTCGGCGATCTATTCGTCGTCCGCCCCGGCGAGAAGATCGCGACAGACGGGGTAGTGCGCCAGGGGTCCTCGGCGGTCGATGCTTCCCTCCTCACCGGCGAATCCGTGCCCGTCGAAGTGGGCGTGGGCGATGCAGTGGCCGGAGCGACTCTGGCGGTCGAGGGGAGCCTCGTGGTGGAAGCCACGCGAGTCGGGGCCGATACGGCTTTGGCGCAGATCGCCAAGCTCGTGACCCAAGCGCAGAACGGTAAGGCAGCGGTGCAGCGGCTGGCCGATCGAATCTCAGGAGTATTCGTGCCGATTGTGATCGGCATTGCGCTTGTCACGCTCGCGGTGTGGCTGATACGGACCGGCCGAGTGTCCGAATCGTTCACGGCCGCAGTGGCCGTCCTCATCATCGCCTGCCCCTGCGCGTTGGGTTTAGCGACACCAACGGCCCTACTTGTGGGTACGGGCCGAGGGGCTCAGCTCGGCATCCTCATAAAAGGGCCAGAGGTGCTAGAGACCGTTAAACGAATAGACACAGTTGTGCTCGATAAGACAGGGACTGTGACCACGGGCCGCATGGGCGTGACCGGAGCCGTCCTTGCGAACGGACAAGACCCGGACCAGTTCTGGGCGTACGCGGCGGCAGTCGAGCGCCCATCCGAGCATCCCGTGGCCACCGCCATAGCAGCCCACACGGACACCGAACAGATTGGCGTGGACCACGGGCGCTCGGGCCGAGGCGTACCGTCATCCGCCGAAGCCATCGTCGGTTTCGAGGCGTTGCCTGGGAGGGGAGTCCGCGCCCTTGTCGAAGGCGTCGAGGTTTCGGCGGGCAAACCCACCTGGGTCGAAGCGGCCGGGTTCACGATGCCGGATGAGGTGATGGACGGCATCGTCCAGGCCGAAACCCAAGGGCTCACGGCGGTTGCAGTGGCGTGGGACGGGCGGGTGCGAGGAATGATCGCGGTGGGCGACGAACCTAAACCGACATCGGCGCAGGCCATCGCGGAGCTGGTGCAACTTGGGCTGAAACCGATCCTGCTGACTGGCGATAACGAGCGCGCCGCCCACGCCATCGCGCGGAAAGTCGGGATCGAGCAGGTGATTGCGGAGGTGCTGCCGGAAGACAAAGTGAGAGTCATCGCGCAACTCCAGCAGGCGGGTGCGCGAGTCGCAATGGTTGGAGACGGCATCAACGACTCGGCGGCCCTGGCCACGGCGGATCTCGGCCTAGCCATGGGTTCGGGTACCGATGCGGCGATCGAGGCCAGCGATCTGACCCTGGTGCGGGGCGACCTGCGCACGGTGCCGGACGCGATCCGTCTGTCCGCCAAGACCCTACGGATCATCAGGTCCAACTTGTTCTGGGCCTTCGCGTACAACACGGCCGCCATCCCGCTGGCCGCCCTGGGCCTGCTCAACCCGCTCATCGCGGGGGCGGCCATGGCGCTCAGCTCGATGTTCGTGGTATCCAACTCCCTGCGGCTACGCCGCTTCAAGGCTTGGTCTAAGGACGGCCAGAGCGGCCGCTAACCCCTTGGGCCGTGGGGTCGGGGCCAGCGAACCTACTGCTGGTCGTGATTTCGAGCAACCACAACCGTAGGGGTGTTGCGCTTCGTTTAGAACCCCGGGGGCGGTCTTGTTGGGCGCGGCTAGGTGGGAGGATGTACAACCGTGAGCGCGCAACCCGTCCAACCTGCCACCCCAACTACGGATCTGCCGATCGAACCGCGGGTCCCTGAGCGTCCCGCCCTCGAGGGGCTCGAAGAACGTTGGGATGCCAGGTGGAACCAGGCCCAGACTTATCGTTTCGATACCGGCGCCACCCGAGATCGGGTCTACTCGATTGACACTCCGCCGCCTACGGTCTCCGGTTCGCTGCACGTAGGTCACGTGTTTTCCTACACTCACACTGACATCGTTGCCCGTTACCAACGTATGGCCGGAAAGCAGGTCTTCTACCCGATGGGTTGGGACGATAATGGGCTTCCCACAGAACGCCGCGTCCAGAACTATTACGGCGTTCGCTGCGATCCGTCCTTGCCCTATGAACCGGGGTTTGTTCCCCCGCACGATGGCGACGCCAAGTCGGTCAAAGCAGCCGACCAGGTGCCAGTGTCGCGCCGAAATTTCGTGGAACTATGCGAACGCCTTTCGGGAGAGGATGAGAAGCAGTTCGAGGCGTTGTGGCGCCGCCTTGGCCTTTCCATCGATTGGAGCCAGACTTATCAGACTATCGGCTCGTCCGCCCGGGCAGCGTCCCAGCGGGCTTTCTTGCGCAATTTGGCTCGCGGCGAGGTCTATCAGGCTGAGGCTCCCACTCTGTGGGATGTTACTTTCCGCACCGCTGTGGCCCAGGCCGAGCTGGAAGACCGCGTAACTCCGGGCGCTTACCATCGCATCGGTTTTCATTCGCTAGCGGCGGACAAACCGGTTTATATAGAAACTACGCGCCCGGAGCTACTGCCGGCGTGTGTCGCATTGGTGGCCCATCCGGACGATGCGCGTTACCAACCGTTGTTCGGCACCACCGTGCGTACGCCCTTGTTCGACGTTGAGGTGCCTGTCGTGGCACACCGGCTAGCTGAACCGGATAAGGGTTCTGGCATTGCCATGATCTGCACCTTCGGCGATGTCACCGATGTCGTTTGGTGGCGCGAATTGCATCTGCCTACGCGCGCCATACTTGGATGGGATGGGCGGCTCCTAGCAAACCCTCCCTTGGGTCTAGACTCGCCCGGCGGTCGAGCCGTGTACGACGAAATAGCAGGCAAGACCCCGTTTTCTGCTCGCGCGCGGCTGGTGGAGCTGCTGGGCGAATCGGGCGACTTGGTGGGCGCGCCCACTCCGATTACGCATCCCGTTAAGTTCTTCGAGAAGGGCGATAGGCCTTTAGAGATTGTCACCACACGCCAGTGGTATATACGCAATGGTGGGCTGGATGGCGGTGTGCGGGCCGCGCTCTTGGCTCGCGGCCGTGAACTGCGTTGGTATCCGGATTTCATGCGGGTGCGCTACGAGAATTGGGTGGAGGGCCTGACCAGCGATTGGCTTATTTCCCGACAGCGGTTCTTCGGGGTCCCGTTCCCTGTGTGGTATCCACTGGACGATGACGGCGCACCGGATTACGCTCAGCCCCTCGCCGCGAGCGAATCGTCGCTTCCGGTGGATCCGTCGTCGGACACCCCGCCGGGGTATAGCCCGAGCCAAAGGGGTATGCCCGGCGGTTTTGTTGGCGACCCGGACGTTATGGACACCTGGGCCACGAGTTCACTCACTCCCGAAATTGCCGGAGGGTGGAGCACCGACTCGGATCTGTTCGCTCGGGTTTTTCCAATGGATTTGCGTCCACAGGCCCAGGATATCATTCGCACGTGGCTATTTGCGACGGTGGTGCGTTCACATCTCGAATTTAATTCGCTGCCATTTGCGAACGCTGCTATCTCGGGTTTCATTCTAGATCCAGATCGCAAGAAAATGTCCAAATCGAAGGGCAATGTGGTTACGCCGATGGGATTGCTTGAGCGGCACGGTTCGGACGCCGTGCGCTACTGGGCGGCCAGCGCCCGACTCGGTACAGACGCCGAGTTTTCCGAGGGCCAGATGAAGATTGGGCGGCGTCTGGCGATCAAGTTGCTCAATGCCTCGAAGTTCGCGTTGGGCTTTCTCACCGAAGGCGGACCCCGCCTCAGCCCGGAAGCCGTCACCGAGCCCCTTGACCGGGCCTGCCTAGCGGCCTTGGCCGAGGTCGTCGAGCGGTCGGGTGCGGCCTTGGCCGAATACGACCATACGCGAGCGTTGGAGCTGACTGAGACGTTCTTTTGGACGTTCTGCGACAACTACATCGAACTCATCAAGGACCGGGTGCATGGCCGGGCGGGCGAGGTCGCGGCGGCTTCGGCCCGGGCCGCGTTGGGGCTGGCGTTGGACGCAGTGCTTCGCCTGTTCGCCCCGTTCCTCCCGTTCGCCACGGAAGAGGTTTGGTCCTGGTGGCACCAAGGCTCGGTCCACTTGGCATCTTGGCCCTCAGGTGGCAATCTGCGCGAGGCGGCGGCCGGCGCCACCCGCGATGCCCTCGACGCCGCAGGCGCGGTCCTGACCGCGTTGCGCAAAGTCAAATCAGAGGCCAAGGTGTCCATGCGGGCCGAGATCGAGTCCGCTGAGATCGGCGTCCCGTCCGCCCTGTTTGCCGCTGCCGATAGCGCCCATGGCGATATCGCGGCCGCCGGCCGGACGCGCGTGCTGACACTGACTCCTACCAACGCCGACACCCCGACGATCATCGCGGCCACCCTCGCCTAGCCGACCGGCGACGCGCCACCCGGCGACCGCTTCCACCCGGCGACCGCTTCCACCC
>JAIRXV010000341.1 GCA_031268115.1 Bifidobacteriaceae bacterium | reverse complement strand
CCACGGCCGCCCAACCAGATAACGATCCGGTAACGGTCCGCGCTGACTGGCACACACCAGGGTCCACGACATGGATAGCCCTTTCGTGCCAGAGCCCTATAGGGTGTGCGGATGCTCGGGCACGTGGTGTGGGACTGGAATGGGACCCTCTTGGACGATACCGACCTCATCGTGGCCTGCGCCCGCGCCGTCAGCGAAAGGTTCGGTGTGCGCGAACTCGACCGCCAGCGCTGGCGTCGAATCGCACGCCGGCCGATGCGCGCCACCTATGAGGTGCTGGCCGGCCGCGCCCTGACCGACACCGAATGGCAGGGCGTTCAACACGACTGGTTCGCCCTCTACCGGGCCGGGTTCGCCCAGGCCGCCCTCGCCCCGGACGCACTGGGCGCGCTGAGGGCCGTTCAGCGCCGCGGCCTCACCCAATCGGTGGTCTCCATGACGCCCGAGGACCAGCTGGCGCCCCAGGTTGAGTCCCGGGGGGTCGCCATCTTCCTCTCGGGGTTGGCTGGCACCAATCCGTCGGCACGGGCCGGCTCCGGCAACTCCAAGTGCGCCATATTGCGGGCCCACCTGGACGGTTTAGGTTTGCGGCCGAGCCAAACGGTCGTGATAGGAGACAATCCCGACGATGCCGTCACCGCCCGCGCCGTAGGCACCGCGGCCATCCTTGTCCCGACAGGGGACGCCGCCCGCTCCCGCCTGGCGGCCACGGGTTTTCCCGTCGCCGCCAACCTGAGCGCCGCCATCGCCATGCTCGACGCCGACGCCGCGAACCTTATGGCGCTCGCGGCGGGCGCTGGCAGCGCGGGCACAGATGGGTTCCGCGACCCGCCACTCGGGTCTTGACGATCAGCCGTCCACAGCGCCGGCACGGCTGCCCATCTCGCCGGAAAACCGCCGCGAACTCCAAGTAAGCACCCCGATTGCCTTGCGCATCCACATAGTTGCGGTCCGTTGACCCGCCCAGTTCCAGCGAATGAGCCATGACGGCGATGGCGGCGTCCAGGATCGCCCTCGCCTTCCTGTCGGAAACCGAACCAACCGCCGTCGCCGGGTGGACCTTGGCCGCCCACAGGGCTTCGTCCGCGTAGATGTTGCCGATGCCGGCCACCACCTCTTGGTTGAGCAGCGCCGCTTTGATACTGGTCCGCGGATGGCGCCTGAGGCGCCGCAGGAACTCGGGCGCCGCGCCGCCCTCCAGCGGTTCCGGGCCGAGGCGCGCCACAAAGGGCAGACGGGGAACGTCATCGTGCGCCATAAGACGCATCCAACCGAACTTGCGTTGGTCGTTGAAGAACACCCGCGAACCGTCGCACAGCGTGAGGATGACCCGGGTGGAAGCATCGGGCAACCCTTCAACGAGGGAATCCGATGGGTGCCCACCGCCCCAGCGCCCCACCCCAACCACCACCATCTGACCGGTCATCTTGAGGTGGATCAGCAGCGTACGGGCATCGGCTAGGTCCACCATGAGCAGTTTCGCCCGCCTTCTGACTGCCTCGATCCGGGCGCCAACAAGGCTGTCCGGTGGGCCGGCATCGTCCATGAAAGAACCTGGATTCGCCACCTCCACGGCAACGATCCGCCGCCCCACCGTCAACGCTTCAAGCCCGCGGCGAACCGTTTCGACCTCGGGCAGTTCCGGCATCGCTCTACTCCTCCAAAGCGCCAAACGCCGAGACTCAGGCCGGCACTGGACCGCCTGAGCAACCGCTGAACGTCAGCTTCGTGTACGGGGCGCCCACGGGCACGATGGCGTTCGCTCCGCCGCGGAGGCTATTGAACCAGTCAGTGGGGTGCTCCAAAACCCAATGGCACGAACCGGGCGACTGGTCGGCCAAGGCGTAGTTGCCAGGCGCAATACCCGTGCCCACCTCGAGCGTGTTCGGAAGGACGGTTAGGGTGAAGTCCGCGATCGCCACGGCATCGGCGGCGCTGGACGATGGCGTGAACGAGGCCTGCACCGGGTAGACACCCGGCGCATTGGCGTACTTTTCGGCCGCGCTCGCGTCCCACCAGTACGTGCCCGCCACGTCGAAACCGCCGTCCGCCGATGGTTCCAGATCCTGCATCCTGTCGCCCGCGGGGGTGCCCGGACGATAGGCGCCGTACCAGAAATCGATCCACGGCCAGCGCACGCGACCCGTGAACTTGGCGTGGTACCCGATGGCAACATAGTTGTCGAGGTACACCGTGTACGCCGTGTTATCGAGAACCAACGAAAGCGAGAAGACCTGAACCGAGGTGTTCTTCGACACGGCGCGGACCTTGGGAGACTTGGGCTTGTACGTAGCCCTGATCTTGTGTGTCCCCACGCTGAGGGACGCGGGCAGGGTGTACGCCGCCTTGCCGGCCTTGAGCTTGACCGCCTTGAGCTTCTTCTTTCCGTCGTAGAAGGTCACGGTACCCGCGGCCCTCTTCCCGCCCGCTTTGACGGTCGCGGTCAATTTGACTGGGCTCTTGCCCTGGACAAACGAGGTTGCCGACGCCTTTACCGACATCGACGATTTGGTCTTGGCTTGGTATACGTCCACCTGAGGATTCGCTGCGGCCGTCGTAGTCCCGACGATCAACGATGCAGCCAGGGCACCAGCCCCGAAAAGTGTCGTAAGTTTGCGCATGGGCAGTAGTTTGGCACGTCTCGGGACCAAGGCCCCACCCACACCAATGTGTGGCGTACCACGCCGAGACGGGCAAGACACGCTATCATCGGGCCATCGCTGCGACGGGGCATCGCAAGATCCCGTCCTTGGCCTCGGTATTCGGGTGCGCCCTGACCTGATGCCACGACGAGAAGGTGAGGTCCAATGCCGTATCACCCGGACGCCTGGCAGGCTCCCACCCTTGGGGAAAACCTCAAACGAGCGGGCGTCACCCGACGAGAGTTCCTGGCTTTCTGCGGTGTCCTGGCGGGCATCTTCGCTGGCGGCGCGGCGGGCGCGCCCAAGGCCAGCGCCGAACAGATCGCCGACAAGCTGGCCGCGGTGACCAAACCGAATGTCGTGTGGCTCCAGTTGCAGGAATGCACGGGTTGCATGGAATCCACCCTGCGCTCGGGCGGCACCACCGTGGAGGAGGTGGTGTTGAAGCTCCTTTCGGTCAACTACAACGAACTGGTCATGGCCGCCTCAGGCGATGCCGCCAACAAGGCACTGGCCGCCACGAACGCCGAACCGCACATCCTTGTGGTCAACGGCTCGATCCCGCTGAAGGACAACGGGATCTATTGCACCATCGGCGGGGAGTCCGCGGAGCAGGTGTTGCGGGCGTCGGCCGAGAACGCCACCGCCATCCTCGCCGTGGGCGCGTGCGCGGTGTGGGGCTCGGTTCAGGCCTCCCGCCCCAACCCGACGGGGGCGGTGGGCGTGGACGAGATCATCCGGGACAGGCCAGTCATCAACGTTGCCGGTTGCCCGCCCATAGGCGAGGTCATCACCGCGACGGTCGCGTACCTTCTCGCGCACGATGACGTTCCCCAGACGGACGCCGAAGGCCGCCCACTGTTCGCTTACGATCAGCGCATCCACGATTCGTGTCCCCGCCGCCCACATTTCGACGCCGGACAGTACGTCCGCACGTTCGACGACGAAGCGGCCCGCAACGGCTGGTGCCTGTACGAAATGGGCTGCAAGGGCCCGAGCACGTTCAGTGCCTGCCCGATTTTCCAATGGAACCTTCACACCAGCTGGCCCATCGGCGCCGGGCATCCGTGCATCGGCTGCACCGAGAGGCATTTCTTCGACCGTTTCACCCCGTTCTATCGCGTGCTGCCGAACGTCCGCGGTTTCGGCGTGGAGGGCACTGCGGAGAAGATCGGCTGGGGCCTGGTGGGAGCCACGGTCGCGGGGGTTGCGATCCACGCCGGCGCCACGGCGGTGCGCCACGCCACCGCCCGCAAGACTGAGGCGGCCGAACCGTTGAACGCCTTCGGCGACGATCCCGCTGGAACGGAGGAGTGAACCATGGCCGAACGCGTTGTCATAGACCCCTTGACTCGCATTGAGGGCCACCTTCGGATCGAAATCGAGTCCGATGCCGGCAAAATCGCTCGGGCATGGAGCGAGACCACCCAGTTCCGTGGCTTGGAAGAGATTGTGACCGGGCGCGATCCGCGCGATGTGTGGGCGTTTGTCCAACGCATTTGCGGAGTCTGCACGTCCGTTCACGCGATAGCGTCGATATCGGCCGTGGAGAACGCGATCGGCTCCAACCCGCCGCCTCAGGCCCGCCTGATCCGGGACATGGTTCTGGCGTCGCAGGAGATACAGGATCACGTGATCCACTTCTACCACCTGCACGCGCTCGATTTCGTCAACGTTGCGGCGGCGGCCACGGCGGACCCAGCGGCGGCCGTCGAATTCGCTCGGCAGATCGGCTCCACCTGGAAGGGCAACACCCTGGAACGCATGACAGCGGTCCGCGACACGGTGCGGGCCATCCTCGATTCCGGTCAGTTGAGCATCTTCACCGGCGGCTACTGGGACCACCCCGACTATCGCCTACCGCCAGAAGCCGACCTCATGGCCGTGGCGCACTACCTGGACGCTTTGGAGTTCCAGCGTTCCATGATCCGGGTCGGGACCGTGTTCGGGGGCAAGAATCCGCACCCGAACTTCCTCGTGGGCGGCATGGCCTGCACCATAGACCCAAACCATTCCGAATCGATCAACCAAGTCCAGATCGACCAGATCCAGGATTGGATCGCCGAATCCGTCGAATTCGTGGGGACCTGCTACGTACCGGACGCGCTCGCCATCGTCGGGGTGTATAAGGACTATTTCGATATTGGGGCGGCACAACCCAATTTCCTGGCTGTTGGGATGGCTGGCGCGACCTTCGCGGGCGATCCAGCTACCTCGACTCTGTCCAGCGCCCACACCGCCGTAAGGCCCGGTGTGCTGCTCGACGGGGACCTGGCCACGGTTCATCCGTTCGATCTGACCAAGATCGCCGAATGGGCGTCATCGGCCTGGTACTCCTATGAAGACGGCGATGTGGGTTTAACCCCGGACCGAGGCGAAACAACGGTCGCATACACGGGCCCAACCCCGCCCTACACGTGGCTCGCCGACAACCCCGAATACACGTGGTGCAAGGCCCCACGCTACGACGGCAAGGCGGTGCAGGTGGGGCCGGTGGCGCGGGTGCTGCTCGCCTACGCCCAGGGCCATGAACGCACGAAACAAATCGTGGACGATGCCGCCGCCACCCTTGGTATTTCCCTCGACCAGTTGAACTCCACGGCCGGCCGCACCCTGGCCCGCGCCGTCGAATGCCTCACCTCCGCGGAAATACTGGCCAATGAGACCTTCCCCACCTTCGCAAAGAAGCTGAGGGGCGGCGATATCGAAGTCTTCGACGCCTCACGCTGGGCGCCCGACTCGTGGCCGGACCACGCCACCGGAGTCTCGTTCGTTGAGGTGGCGCGAGGCAACCTCAGCCATTGGGTCGCCATCGATGGCGGCGCCGTGTCCCACTACCAGGCCGTGGTGCCCACGACTTGGCTGGCGGGGGGGCGGGACGCCCAAGGCCAACAGGGCCCGTACGAGGAATCGCTGGCCGGCAACGGGCTGCATCCTTTGGCCGATCCGTCGCAACCGCTCGAACCGCTGCGCACCATTCACTCGTTCGACCCGTGCATGTCCTGCGCCGTGCACGTCTTGGATTCCAGCGCGGAGGAACTCGAGGCGGTGACCTCGTGACCGCGGCCCTGGCGGGCCAGGCGCCCGTCAGCATAGGCGGAGTCTTCACGGTTCGGGAACTCAGCGAAGGCCGAATCCTTGCGCTCGCGGCGGCCGCACCGGCCGCATCGACCGATGTTGTGGACGTGGCCTTGGGCGCGGCGATCCGAGGGGACCGACCGGACCTCGAAGCCCGCGATATCGCCGCCGAAGACGTCGATCCGGCCACCCGCGAACGCCGTTACGCCCTGACCATGATCCGGGGTTTCTCCTTGGAAGACGGTTCGACCGCCGATGTCGTCGCGATGCGCGGGTCCATTGAGGCCGTCTTGGCCAACTCCACGGTCTCGCGTAAGGACCGCGGCCTGGTGCGGCGCAACGCCGCCTGGGTTGGGCGGCGCGGCTGGCGGCCGCTGGCGGTAGCAACGGCGCCGGTCGGTCCGAACGACGAGGTGGGCGAGTTCCGGTTCCAAGGTTTTGTCGATGTCGGCGTCGGTCGGCCGCGCCCAATCGACCGGTCCGGGCCGTCCACGTGGGCCAGGGTCGAGGTGTGGTCCGCTTCGCTGCGTTTCCAACATTGGCTGAACGTCGCCATCGTCTTCACGTTGAGTTGCACTGGCTACCTGATAATGGATCCGTTCTTCGGTCCCGAGGCCCACGCTGGAGCCCAAACGGGATATTTGATGGGCGTCATCCGATTCATCCATTTCACCGCGGCATTCACGTGGGTGGTGGTGGGACTCACCCGCGTGGTCTCCGCGTTTGTGTCCCGCGACCGCCATCTGCGCTGGACCGAATGGTGGCCTATCAAATCCAAGCGCGACCTGCGCAACCTTGGGCGCGTGATCCAGCATTACGCTCTCATCAAAGAGGATTCGCCGCTTTACGTGGCACACAATCCGTTGCAGCAGCTTACATACGCCGCGCTATATTGCGCGTGCGGAGTGCAAATGATCACTGGTTTCGCCCTGTACTCGCTGTATCACCAATCCAGCCCATTTTGGCAAGTCGTCGCCACGCCGGTGCATATCGTCGGCGCGCCGAGTCTGCGCCTCTTCCACACGATGATGATGTTTGCGTTGTGGATGTTCGTCATAATCCACGTGTACCTGGCGGTCCGGGCCGATTCTCTCGAACGCCACGGCGGCATTTCCTCCATGATCAACGGTGGAGTGTGGCTGCGTCGCGGTGCCAAACCCGTGGACGCCCCGGAGATCGGATGAGGCCGCGCCCGGCCGTCATCGTCCTGGGGATCGGCAACCCGATCATGGGCGATGACGGCGTGGGCCTAGAGTTGCTGGCGTCCACTCGCGCGGCGCGGCCGGACCCGCGCATCGAGTACATCGACGGGGGAACCGGCGGAATGGAGCTGTTGCCCGAAATCGAAGACGCCGAGCGTCTGCTTGTGCTCGACGCGGTAGCGGGGACAGAGCCCGGGACGGTGGTCCGGCTGAGCGGCGAGCATCTGCCGCGCCTGCTGGCAGGGGCCATCTCACCGCACCAGGTCGGCCTTCGCGACGTCCTTGCCGCGGCGCGCTTGCTCGGCCGCGAGCCGCGCGCGGTCGAGGTAGTCGGCGTGGTGCCCGGAGCGATCGAGCTGCGGCTCGGTCTAACCTCCCAGGTTTCGCGCTCCGTGACGGTGGCCCGCGCTGAGGCGTGTGCCGTCATCGACGGCTGGCTGGCGGCGTGACGTGGGGGGCCTAGCGTTGGGGTGTAGTGTCCAGGTCGGCGTAGACCACCTGGAATTCCCGGCCGCGGACCAAGTGCCCTGTGGCGGTGCCGCAAACCGGACAGGTCAGGGCGTAGAAGTGATCGATGGCCCGCTCGGACGCGCATGCCGCGCACCAGACAGCGGCCTCAACCTCCTCAATGTCGAGCCTGGCGCCGCTAAGTGGCGTCCCGGCGATGGCGATTGGCCAGGCCCCGAGCAGGGCGTCGGGGACGGCGCCGCTGAGACTGCCCACCCGCAAGCCAACCGCCTCAACGGTGGCAC
>JAIRXV010000333.1 GCA_031268115.1 Bifidobacteriaceae bacterium | reverse complement strand
CCGACCGCCACCGGGTTCTCGTAGGTCAACGTGAAGAACTCTGCATTCTCGTCGAATCCCTCCGCCATCGGGAACTCATCGGTGAACTTGTAATCGCCTTTTACCGGCTCGCCGTCCGGGGTGCGTCCGGCGATGGCGGCCTCGATGCGGGGCTTGGTGATGAACTCGCAGATGCCCCACTGCTCCCAATTGGGGTCGCCAGGACGCAGGTTCTGGCTCCGTAGGGCAGCCTGCTCGTCAGCGGCGACCTCGTTGTTCGTCACCGAAATGCATTGGCGACGGCCATTGTCCTGGTGGTTCAGTCGCATGACAGCGTGGGCCGTTGTGCCCGACCCGGCGAAGAAATCGAGGATTACCGCATCCGGCTTGTCCGACACGAAGAACCGCAGCACGTCCTCAACGGCATATAATGATTTGGGGAACGGGAATCGTTGATTGGGCAGAAACCTCCGGAGCAGAGCCGACCCGAAAGTGCTCGCATCGTGGGAAGGTATGCTCCATTGGTTTCCGGGCACGAGCGATGTCTTGTAGGCGGAGTCGTCCACGATGATCGAGCCGTCTCGCCTGTGGCCCGTGACATTGAACACTCCAGTCTCGACCTTCCTCTGCTCGCCCGCAGCCATGTGGTACACAGCCATGCCTTGCCTTGTGAAGCCTCCCAAACGGACGAAGCCTTTGGACAAAGCCTCTCGTAGCGAGTCAGGGTTCCGCCCCCAGCTCCCGTCACTCCCGTCGGCCCGAATCGGCCAGACCGCTACTGTGCCGTCGGGTGGCGTGATGCTGTCGTGGTCGGCATCCGGAGCAAGAGCCTTGCCAACCGATTGGATCGCCAGGCCGTCCTCGCGGACGAACAGGGGGTAGTGCAGGTTGGGTCGTGCTACCCTCCTCCCGTTGTCACCACGACGGGACAACTCTTGCCACCTAAGCTTGTCCTTGCGCTTGGTTGACGCAGTGCCGTACCACGCCCTATCCAATTCCAGAGGCTGAGGGGCAGCGCTGCCGAAGGTCACGACGAACAGATACTCGTTCATACGCCCGAACTCGCCTCTCCTGGCAGAAGTGGCCGGGTTGATCACTGTGCTCACCATTTGACATCTAGCTTCAGGGAAAAGCTGATCCAGCAGCATGCCCAGCCGCAGGTACTCTTTCTCATCAATGGTGACGATCAGCACAGAGTTGTTCGGATTGAGCAATTCTCCGGCCAGCAGCAGCCGTCGCTCCATGAACGCCAGCCATTTGCTGTGTCGGTAGACGTCGTCTCCCTCGACGTAGTCGTTGTTGTATTTCCAGTCTTTGGCCCCGGTGTTGTAGGGCGGGTCGATATAGATCGCGTCAATCCGACCCCGGTGGGTGTAGGTCAGGGCTTCGAGGACGTGGAAGTTCTCGCCGTTGATGACGGTGTGGAAGGGCCTGTCGCCGCCACGTTCGACGCAGCCGGTGGAGACGAGGCCAGGGTAGATAGTGTCGCGGAACTCGGCCACGACGACGAGGTCATCGAGTCGCTGAGCCACCTTGATAGAGTCAGAAGTGTCATCCCGAGAGAGAGTAGCCGTCTTCTCAGACATGGATTGGACCCGCCAGATCCGCTGGTCTCCACGTCCGGTCTCGCCGCGTGGGGGCAGAACCCGAACTTTGTCTCCACGCCGGATCGGGCGATTCGGAAGCTCGACAGCCTCAGGACGATGACGTTCGAAGTTCAGCCCGAAGGGTCTGCGTCCGGAGAGCACGCGGAACTCGGCCTCAAGATCGGCCCCGAGTTGGGGATCCTTCGCCTTGGCCTGGCGGATCAGGTCGGTCAGCCGCGACATGTCTGTTCACTTCCTTTGGCAACCCCTTCATCCTATCGGCAGCCTCGCTCCGAGGCGGGCGATTCGGGCTCGCGTCGAGCCTCACAGCATCATGCCAGATGGCTCCTTAACCGTGCCAGCGGGGCTAGCGCAAGGTGTGAGTCAGGCGGGGTCACCTGGTGGATGTTGTTGACCCGATCCTGGGCTTGGGCTGTCGCTCGGTGGCGACACCGTTCTGCCGCAGTTGCTTCGCCGCCGAGGGCGTGTTGGGCTGTGTTGGCGTAACGGCCTCGGGTCATGGTGACGTAGAGGTTCTCGTGCGGGTCCGGGCGGTGTCGACGGTGTGGCTTGTGTCCATGGTAACGCCTTGAGCGCGATAGGCCGTTACTGCGTAGCCGAGGTTCGCGAAACGCACTCACGCCTAGTAATGAGTAACCACGTCATATCGGTCTAGCTTGATCTGACAACGATCCGCTCGATATTTCAGCAGGCCATCGGTCGAGGTAGGCTGCCTGACGGCTGGGTGGAGAAACTTCCCTCTATGGGGAGTCGGGTAGCATTGGCGGATTCAACTGGTGGTCGCAACACTTCGATGATGGAGGTGTTGGATGGTTCGTCCTTGACACCTGCCGTTCCACAGGCCGCACCCTCGATGTGCCTATAGTGGTCACGATTCGATAGTTCGTGCCTTACTGAATGCGGTTTTAGCGGCGGTTGTGATAGCCGCATGTCTCTTAGCGTTGACTTCCCAAGCCCATCCCTCCTCGTTCCTAAGCCGGACGATCTCGCGCCAGCAACTCTCGGGGATCTTCACGCGTCGCATCGGAGCGTCAGTCATAGGATGGCGAGGACGATACTCTTCTGCACATTTCCTCCTTTCTGATGTGGGAGTGGGCCTTCTCCCGGTTTCGTTCTATGGCGTCAGGCCACCAGTTGATCACTTCCAGTAACCTTCGTTCTCCGGGCACACCAGATGGCTGCCGTTGCACTTGCTACACTTCGACAGTTCGCCGGACAGCCGACCGCCGTTGCAGGCCGGACAATCATGGAGCGGTCGCCCGCACTTGTTGCACTTCACCGTCTACCTCCCAGTTCAGCCACGCGTTTCAGATAGGTGACTCGTCCTTGTGCTGCCGCCGGACTTTGCGCATTGGGGTTTGCTGATTGTTTGGTTGGCATCTGGGATGGTTGGCTGTGGGAGGCTGGTCGGAAAAGGAAGCAACCAATGTCATCGAAGTGCTCTGAGGAGTTTAATAGGGGCGTTGTCGGTCTGGTGCGCTCGGGATTGGCGCAAAAGCAGGTGTGCCGGAGTTTTGGGGGTCGCGAAGACGACCTTGGCGAATTGGGTTCAGGGCACGGGCTTTTTGGGGCGTGGCCTGGAGCCTCCGGGCGACCCCGAGGAGAGGCACCGCTTGTCGTCCGCGCTGCGCAGGATCGGGGAGTTGGAGCTCGGGGAACGAGATATTGGGGAAGGCCAGCGCATACCTGTCGCAGGCGAATCTGAGGTGCCTGGAATGATTTTCCCCGCTGGCCGGTGAGACAGCCGAAGCCATGCTCAAGTCTCGGGTCAGACTCGACGTGATCGGGTGTTCACGTACTCATAACGTACGCGCCCGGCACACTTGGCAGGCTGCTATCTCTATTGTGCCTAGTCAAACGGCAAAACCACTGGCGGAGGATACGAGATTCGAACTCGTGAGGGCGTGAACCCAACCCGCTTTCCAAGCGAGCGCCATAGGCCTCTAGGCGAATCCTCCACGAGCGAGAATACCCGTTTGACCGGGTAGCTTCCAAGTCAACGGCTTGACACGCCGTGTTGGCGGGCTTGGCAGAGGGTGAGGGCTGGAGGGGGAAACTCAAGAGCGGCCCCCCGCGCACCCGGCAGAGCTTGCTTACCCTTGCTGCCTTCCGACCCTGGGGGAGTTGGGCTAGGTACCGTCGCGCGGAGGAACCGGTGACAACTCTACCGGATATCGAAATCAACTGCTGCCTGGCCCGGCCAACTGCAATCTCAAGATGAGGGGGTGGGAATTCAAGAACTGTCTGTGGCACGCCGTAGAGTTGTCCTGTGGACGAAAGCGATGACGATCTGCTCAGTGGGGGCGAAGCTCCGCCGGAGCAGGACGGCCCCGACCTATTCGGGGCTGGGCCAGAGGTGGAAGACCCGCCAGCGGCGGGAGATGGCGGCGTCACGGCTGAGACAGCCGCCGTCGCCACTGCTAATCGGGCGAAGGCCCCGCTGGCGTTGTACCGCCGCTACCGGCCAGACACTTTTGCCGAAATCATCGGTCAGGAGCATGTGACGGCACCCTTGCAACGGGCGCTGGTCAACAACAAAGTCAACCACGCCTACCTCTTCTCGGGTCCGCGCGGATGCGGCAAGACGACTTCCGCGCGCATTCTCGCCCGCGCCCTCAACTGCGAACAGGGGCCGATCCCGGTGCCCTGCGGCGAATGCGGGTCTTGCCGCGATCTGGCCCGAGGCGGTCCGGGGTCCATCGATGTGATCGAGATAGACGCCGCCAGCCACGGCGGCGTTGACGAGGCCAGGGATTTGCGCGAGCGGGCCTTCTTCGCCCCAGTGCGCAGCCGTTTCAAGATTTACATCATCGATGAAGCCCATATGGTCACCACCCAGGGCTTCAACGCGCTGCTCAAGGTGGTCGAAGAGCCTCCCGAGCATGTCAAATTCATCTTCGCCACCACCGCTCCGGACAAAGTGCTGCCTACGATCCGCTCGCGCACCCACCATTACCCATTCCGTTTGGTGCCTCCCAAAGTGCTCGGCGCCTATTTGGCGAAAGTCTGCGCGTCTGAGGGCATCACG
This sequence comes from Bifidobacteriaceae bacterium, assembly GCA_031268115.1. Lineage (GTDB taxonomy): Bacteria > Actinomycetota > Actinomycetes > Actinomycetales > WQXJ01 > JAIRRT01. The sequence goes on along the minus strand of JAIRXV010000333.1, from coordinate 458 downwards.
GTCGAGCCTGCCGTGTTCCCGCTCGTGGTACGCGCGGGCGCTGGCTCGGTGCGCGACTCGCTGTCGGTCTTGGACCAGCTGCTCGGCAGCGCCGGTGAACAGGGAGTGGGCTATGCCCAAGCCGCTGGCCTGCTCGGCTACACCCCGGAGGGTTTGCTGGACGAAATTATCGACGCAATCTCCGCCGCCGATCCGAGGGGAGTTTTCGCCGCAGTAGACAAAGTGATCGAAATTGGCCTCGACCCGCATCGCTTCGCCGAGGATTTGCTCACCCGGCTGCGCGATCTGATCATCGTGGCGGCGGTGCCGGAGGCGATTCACGACCACCTGGTAGATGTGGCGCAAGACCAGGGCGAACGGCTGACCCATCAAGCCCGTTCGCTCGGGCCAGGCGAGCTGACCCGCGCCGCCGAGGTGATCGCCACCGGCCTCACCGAGATGCGCGGCACGACGGCCCC
>JAIRXV010000296.1 GCA_031268115.1 Bifidobacteriaceae bacterium | reverse complement strand
CCCGAACGCCGACCACGTGGATTCGGCATCAACGGACATCCGGGGCCGTCGGCCACCCACCTCCATCACGACCCTGACCTGGGGGTACACTATTCGGGTCAGTAGGTGTGCTTTCGTTCGGATGCTTCAGCGCCGCGTAGGACACCTGGTCAAGGTGCTAGCTGCGCGCGCCTGTCGGGAGCGTCGCGCAATTCCGGCGTCGTACGCGCTTTCAGCACCCGAAGGGCCAGCAAGAGTGAGTGCGCCAACCGGTTTTACCTGAAGCCTTCTGGCCTTGTACCCGCGATTTGTGTGGCCTCAACGCCTTCTGTACACGTCCCGCCTGTGCTGGGCGGCTAACACCAGCACGACCAACTCGCGGTCCTCGATGTCGTAAACCACGCGGTAATCGCCGACACGGACCCGCCATGAGCCGCCACTCGCCTGGAGGCGCGTGGCGCCCGGCGGCCGCGGGTCATCTGCCAGGGCGGTCACCACTCGAGCCACTCTTCGCTGCGTCTCGCGGTCCAGCTTGCGGAACCGCCGGGCCGCAGAGGCGGACCACTCGATGGCGTACCGATCAGGGACCGCCAGTCACCCCTCCGTGTCCAGGCCGAGTTCCCCCACCAACGCACTGTGCGGGGTGCGCGGTTCGTCTTCCGTGCGGGCGGCGCGCGCGGCCGCCGCATCGTCTACGTCCTCCAACGCTTGCCACGCCCGCGCGAACCAGTTGGGCTCCACCATCACGGCCCGCGGCCGTCCCCGGTGGGTGATGGTCACGGGCTCCCGCTGTGCGATGTCAAGGGTCTGCGACCAGTGGGCGCGGGCCGCGTCGGAACTGACGGCGTGGCCGGATGGGGTGAACTCGGTAGACATGCACCCAATAGTACGAACCGGCTGTTTCGTACGTCAATCGGCAGCGACGGAACGGGTGTCAATGCCGCGTGAATCTTGACCCTTTCTTGCCCTTTGAGTTTTGACCCCCTTGTGGTTGTTGTGGTGGGCTTGCGGTTGTGGTGTTTGTGCTGGTCAGGTGATATAGGTGGCGGGGTCTTCGCGGTCGTGGTGCCACCTTTGCCAGGCTTGGGGTTCGGTGAAGCCTTGGGCGGCGGCGATCTGGTCCCAGTCGCGGCTGCCAACGCTTCAGCACCGCGGATCACCGTCCCGCCTGGTGATTTGTCCGTTGGCGCGGGGCGGGTCAACCGTGTGGACGCCATCGGCGGCTTCACGAGCGCACGTGTAACGCATGAAGCCTGGACGATGACGCAGGTCCAGTTTTCCCTGACCATCCGCGTCCGCATTGACACTGAAAGAACGCCGCCAGGCGAGGTTGGGATCGCCGGGGCTTGCGGGCAGAGTCACAGCGACATATTCCAAGATCTGAATGCTGGCAGTGTGACGGCTCCGGTGGTTGGGTGCGCTGGGCAGGTGCTGAGTGGATTGGGCGCTGAGCGCCTACCAGGAGTACGCCCAGGGGGCCGATGCCGTGCGCGATGCCGGATCGGCGCCAGTGCCCACCGTGCCGGGTCCGGGGAACAACTCGTCCAGCTTGGCCAGGGTATCGGCGCCCAGCGTGATCGTGGGCACCGCCAGTAAGGCCGTCAGTTGGGCCACCGTGCGCGGTCCGATAATCGGAGCCGTGACCGCCGGATTCGCCAACGTCCACGCGAGGGCCAGGTTGGCAGGGGGCACACCCGCCTCCGCGGCCAACTGGTGGAAGCCCTCGATACTTGCGCGAACGGCATCGGACACGTTCTTGATGGCCGATGACGAACGCTCACCGCCGTTGCCATCCAGCGCGTGCCCTCCCAACAGACCGCCACACAGCGGCGACCACGGGATCACGCCGAGGCCCTCCTCCAGCGCGGCTGGCAGGACTTCGAGTTCCGGTTGGCGCTTGAGCAACGAATACTGGTGCTGTTCGCTCACCAAACCCAGGAAGTGGCGTGACCTGGCGGCTTCCTGTGCCCAACAGATGTGGCGTGCGCCAAAGTTGGAGGATCCGGCGTAGACCACCTTGCCGGCGGACACGAGGTCCTCATACGCACCCCACACCTCATCCCACGGGGCGTGGGGGTCGATGTGGTGCATCTGGTACAGCTCGATGTGGTCGGTTTGGAGCCGGCGCAGCGACGCCTCGACCGCGCGGCGAATCTTGTAGGCGCTGTAACCACCGGCATCGTTGGGGCCGTCCAACGGATCACGCATGGCGTTGTAGACCTTGGTCGCAAGGACCACTTTCTCGCGCCGCCCCCCACCCAAGGCGAACCAACGGCCCACGATCTCCTCAGTCCACCCCGCATGCGCCTCAGGCTTGTCCCCCCACCCGCCGTAGACGTTGGCGGTGTCGAAGAACGTCAACCCCGCGTCGAGGGCGGCGTCCATGATCGCGAACGAGTCCGGTTCGTCAGTCTGGGGGCCGAAATTCATCGTGCCAAGGCATAGGCGAGAAACGAGCAGGCCCGTACGGCCAAGATGGGTGTATTCCATAAGGATCTCCTGAACTGGGAGCGGCGTGTAATCGTTTCCATGCTACTCCCGGCGCACGGACACACCGGTTGCCGCTGTCGCGTCTTGTTTCGCTCCAGCGGTGAGGTCACCGCCTGACTGTGATCGTGATCGTCTTTCCGCGGGACTGCGCGAACCTACCGCTCTCATCGGTGAACCAGGGCTTGACCTTGTAGGTTCCGGCCTTCAGCGGTGGCAGCGTCACGGTGACGCTGCCCTTGTTCTTGCTCGCGACCGTTCGTGACGCGGAAAGGGTCGTTCCTTGACCCCAGGACACCCCAGCAAGTCCCGTCACCCGTTCCGATGAGCCTCCCGCCACGGTGATCTTGATCTTCACTGGGTTGGAGGCCCTGGCCGATCCAATCGGCTTGGCCGAGACTGCCGTCCACTCCGCCGTGGTCGCTTGGGCCGACGGGCTCGGCTCGGCCGTCACCGGGACATCTGTGAGCGCCGGGCCGGCGGGGACTGTCGTCTCGATCACGCGAACCGAAGGCGACACGGCTACTGTCACCGCGTTCGGGTTGCACCCTGTCGGATCATTGAGCAAATGCTCGACAACTGCCACTCGATAGATGGTGCTCCCCACCAGGGTGGGCAAGACATTCAGCGTGGACCCTGGCAGGTAATCCGCCAGCACCCTCGGTCCCGACACGAGAACTGAATCGATGACCCACCAGGCGTCTTTCACCAAGTACGGTGCTGATAAATCAAGATCTGGTGTGGCGGTGTTTTGGGAACTGTGTGGGGTGGGGCGATTTCTTGTGATTCGCTGACCACGTGGAAACATGCCGCGGGGCCTCAAACCAGGTCCCGCGGGTTCACCGCTAGCGGCTATGCGAAAAGAATTTCACGAAAACCGTCGACACG
>JAIRXV010000134.1 GCA_031268115.1 Bifidobacteriaceae bacterium | reverse complement strand
GGACGAAAGGTTCGCGGACGGCTCCAACCAATCGGTGGGGATGACCGGCACCCCCGCGCCGCCCAACGCCGCCAGGTAATGCTTGTCCGTATTCCACCGGATGGCCGCCGCCGGGTTCTCGATCCGCGAGACAGACTCCGCCCACTGCACGAACCTTCCGCGTCGGCGAGAGAAATCCCACGTTGAGCGCACCACGCTGAGATCGAAAGCGCTCCAATCAGCGCTCGAATCGTCCCAAACAACGGCCTTCGCTTCCACTCCCAGGCGCGCGAGTGCCGCAACCAAAGGAGCATCGTCGGGGTCCAGGTGAGGCAGGTCACGGCATGTGACCAGGGCGACAGCAGGGCGGCGCGGCATGGCAAACCTCCGTGGCGCGGCTAAAGGATGGGCGCACTGGCCTCGAAGAATACCGTGCCAAGCCGAAGCGGCGTTGCCGCCCCCTTTTGTGGAGATTTGGTGAAGTACCAGGCCGTGGGCTCGTTGACTTTCCAGGACCCTCGCATTTACCGTCATCCGGCAAGCATCGGCTTGCGGGGGAGGCGGCCCCCGATTCCACCCCGACAAATCCTCGCCAACCTGGACCGAACCTAAACCTCGTGGCGCCCGCACGCCACCGCAACCGAAGGGGCTACATGACGCTGACCTCCCACGCGACCCACACCAAGCGCGCCTTCCTCGGAACCGAACTGGTAGACGCCGTGGATCGCTTCCCGTGCCCGATAGAGGACGATCAAGACTTCGTCGGCACCCGCATAGACCTCGGCACCCTGGTCCGCCTCGCGCGGACGGCCAAGCGCGGCGCCATCGACTACCTCATCGTGGACGACACCCTGGCCGGAAACCCACCTTTCTCCGGCCGCCGCCGCGATGCCCTGGAGGCGATGCACCTTGCCGTGAAGCTCGCCCCCGCCGCCCAAGGCGTACGCATCGCCCCCCGCGTCCACTCCGGTTGGGTGGAACCGATTCGGCTGCTCAGCTCGCTGGTGGGGCTGGAGTTGGCGGCGGCCGGGCGCACTGCGTGGCAACTGGACATGCCGGACCACACGCAGTCGCGCACGCGCGGACCGGAGATGCTTGCCGCCATCGTCGAGGACGTGTGGAGTGCGGACAAACCCAAAACGGGCCTTGCCGCGATCGCGCGTGCCCACCGTGCGCGCCGCATCCGTGAGGGCAATTGTGTTCGCCACCGGTGGGCACCCGACGATGCCGGCCCCCTCCTACTCATTCGCGCCTCCTCTTCGGAGGCGGTCCGGGTAGGGGCCCAGCACGCCGACGTGATCAGGATCAGCGCGGCCAACCCAGAACAGGCGAAGCAGCAGCGTTCCCGCATTTTGGCCGCGGCCGAGCATGAGGGACGCAACCCGGACGCGGTATTCGTGGCGGTGGACTTGGCGATCTGTTTGAACTCCGTCGAAGCGAACGCGGCCGAACGAGCCGATCTCATCGAATCGATCACATCCCGGCCGCTGGGCGGCGAAGGCGCCCGGTACGTCGGCACACCGGCCGGGCTGGCCGAGACAATGGTCCAGTGGCTCGAAGGTGGCAGTTGCGACGGATTTACGTTTCTGCCAGCGTCCCTGCCGATAGACCTTGTGTTGGCGGTGGACCGGGCAATCCCGGAACTCCGCAGCCAGGGATGGGCCGAGCAATAGGGACCGTTGAGGGCGCTCACCGAACTATCGAAGTCACGGGGCCGGCGCGCTGTCCGGTTTCCCGCCCGAATACTCAACCGGAGCAGCTACGGTCCCAAAAGGTCGGCCTCATGGTTGTTCACGATGTCTTGCAAAGCGTCTATATGCTCGAATTGTTCGCTCGTGCAAACCGATCCGGCCGGATCCAGGCAAGGTGACTCAATCGCCAAAGAAGGGACGCGTAGAAACAATTCGGCGTATTCCGCGTCGGTCATTGTTGCCACGTCAGCCGCGCGTTGGCGCGCCAACTGCTCGGCCCCCACCTCGGGACAAGATTCGAGGAGTTGGCGCAGCTGCTCCTCGCTGAGCGTGTCGGGGATTCCGACGTCCGGCATCGTTCGGTAGCCGTCTGCGACGGGACTGGCCGGGTCGGAAATGGACAAGAAGCCTTGATCCCGAGCACAGGAGGCCCAGTCAACACCGGCCGCCGCGCGCTGGGTCTTTTCGCGCATCTCCTCAGCGGGGTTCATTCCCGGGAAGGATGGCAGATAACCCGTATTGTCCAGGCATCTCAGGAGCGGCGCGGTAAAATCTTTGCCGTCCACAACCAGGTAGCTCGGGGCCGCACCTTCGGATGCCGTCTCCTCTAGCTGCGCCCATGAGGATGCCGCGATGGCGTTTGCGGCCTCCAATTCGGACTGTGTTGCTGCGGGCGACACAGATGTCCAGCCGTTGATCGACATCACCCACGCCCCGTGATGGTCCGATGACGGCGCAACCGTCTCCGATTGATCTCCGGTCGGCATCACCCCAGCGACAACCCCACCCGCTCCGAGGCATGCAACCATGGCGGCGGCCGTCTCATCTGTTGCCACCGACGCCGAGTCGCCGCGGACCGGGACGCTCGGAGTCGGCGGCTCAACGCTCTGCGAGCACGCCGCCAACACGGTGCCAGTGGCGACCGCTATGGTCATCAGCGCCAGCCATCGGCACCGTGAGGTCCGTGAGGGGACGCATCGCAGCATCGTCGTAGACCTAAACCTGCACGGCCGAAGCGGAGAGGCTGTAAAGGACATGCGGGTCGGACCAGTTGACCTGGTGCTCTTTCTCGCTATTCCAAGAACGGGGAGCGATCTTAGGAGTCTGAGTGGCCTTCTTGTTGTAAGTCTTGGTGATATAGACCTCATAATGCCTTACGGCCGCAGCACGGATCATGGCCGGTCGGTTGCGGACCTTCGGTGTTATCACGGTCACTCCATGCATGCTTCAGGTCGGTGGGCTCTGGCAGGGTTGGTCCAATAACCCGGCGCCAAACTATCCCTCAAGAACGGGTGTGTCAAGCACGCGCAACCCTGGCGAATACGGACAAACTCACCGTGAGCATTCGCGATTTGCCCAGGCCTCGGCCGACCTCCTGGCGTAGCGCCGGCAACAGACCCCATCGGTTCGCCGCGAGCCGGGTGTTGCCAGACCCCCAGACGCTCACCGGGGATGAGGTGGCCGCTGCACACCCACGGCAGTCACTTCGGCGTTGTGCCGTGAGGGTCCCGCTCGTTGGAACTTGGTGTGGGGCGCCACGAGTGGTGATCGCTGGCGCTTGCCTATACGCGGGG
>JAIRXV010000046.1 GCA_031268115.1 Bifidobacteriaceae bacterium | reverse complement strand
AGCACGTCGATCAAGTGGGCCGTGCCGCCGGCAATCGAACCGCCTTGCGCCAGCCGGGCCACACCGTCACTGACAATTACCGCCAATTCCCCCAGCACATACCGTCCGTCCGGCATTCCGGTCGCCGCCATCGCGTCGGTGACCAGCGCAACCGAATCGGGGCCGGCCAAGTTGAACACCGCCGCGACTGTTGCGGGGGCGAGGTGAGCGCCATCGGCCACTAGTTCCACCGTCATCTGGCCACGGGCCGCAGCGGCCAGGCACGCCAGCACCGGCCCAGGGTCGCGGTGGTGAATGGGGCGCATCCCGTTGAACAGGTGGGTCGCGGTAGGGCGGCGCGGTGAGAGGATGCCGCTGGCCTGGACGATGCCGGCCCGCATCTGCTCAGCGGAACAGTCCGTGTGGCCGAAACTCGGCACCACACCGAGGTGGGCAAGGGTTTCCACGATCCCCGCCGGGCCGACCGCGCCCGGCAGCTCGGGTGCGAGGGTCATGGTGGTGAGGGACCCACGCGCGGCCTCAGCCGTCCGGCGGAGCAAGTTCGGGTCCGGGACGCGAACGTGCGCGGGGTTCTGGGCGCCGCAGCGAGCCGGTGAGATGAAGGGACCCTCCAAGTGGATGCCCACCAGATCGCCCGCGTCCACCAGATCGGCCAGGATGGCGGCCTGACGGATCAAAGTGTCGGACGCCGCTGTGACCAGCGACCCGACCAAACTGGTGGTTCCGTGGCGCAGATGCTCCTGGGCCGCGATGCGGGCGGCCTCCGCGCTGGGGGCGTCGGGGAAGGATTGACCTCCTCCGCCGTGACAGTGCAGATCGACCAGCCCCGGAAGGATGAAGCGCCCGCGGACTGGCGGCGCGGCGGCGGCCACCGCGGGGACGGCATCGGCGGGCGCTTGCGCGTGTGGGCCCACCCACGCGATCCGGGCGCCCTCGATCACCACGGCACCGTCCTCAATAACCTCCCCGGGGGTGACCACGCGGCCGCGCAAGGCAAACGCCGAACTGAATCCGGGGGCGTGAACGCGGCCGCAAGGGTCGGAGCGCTCACTGGATTGCTGTCCGTTTGCCCGGGCGGGAATGTCGCGGTTCACGCCGGCCATTGTGGCACCGCTCGTCGCGCGCCGACCCCACCCATGACACCGCCGCCTGGCGCTCCTGGCGCCTGAACTGCGCGATTCGCGGACGGTCTTGAAGGCGTGCTGGTTGCCTCAGGTTTGGCACCGCGTGCCGGCTCCGCGATTTGCGGATGGTCTCGTGCGAGATGCTCAGGTCCCCAGCGACCTTCGTACCATGCCAGCGAACGAGCGTTGCCGCACGGGGAGACGCTCAGGCCCGCGGCTATCTTCGTACTCGGGCCGGTGTCCGCAGAGCTGTACGACCGAAACCATGCCAACCGTGACTCGGCCTGGAGGCTTTCGGCTGATGCGGTATAGCTTGAGCAACTGGCCAACGCGAGAGGAGAGAATCATGTCTGAAGCTTTTGATGTCGGGGAGCGGTGGTCTGATCTGTTTGAAGAACTCAACGATTCTACTCGGTGGGAGGTAGGACAGCCTCTTGCCTTGAGCTAACATCAAGGTTGGGTACCGAACAGAGACGATGCCGAACTGATCGTGGATAGCGCCCGCGGCTTAGTCCCCCGAAGAGTTCCGTGCAGGGTCGAATCTGGCCGGACCTCGGCCACCACAGCCAGGACCCGGCGTATCGCCATAGAGGATTTGGTTACTACCACCGGAGCCTGGCGAATCGCCATAGAGGATTTGGCTACCAGAGCGTCCTCAAATGCGCGGATCTGGGGCCTGTACTAACCAAAACCTCTATCGATGCGACCGCAAGAACGCCCGTATTGACCAAAACCTCTATCGCGGCGGCCCCAGGCGGCTGTGGCCCCGGGCTGCGGTCGCCTCAAGCGGCAGCGGCCCCAAGCGGCGGCTGCCACAGGCCGCGGCCGCCCCAAGCGGCGGCTGCCACAGGCCGCGGCGGGCCCAAGCGGCAGTGGCCTCTGGCGGCAGCGGCCTCTGGCTGCAGCGGACCCAGGCTGCAGCGGACCCAGGCGGCAGCGGCCACAGGCCGCGGCGGGCCCAAGCGGCCTCTAGCGGCAGTGGCCTCTAGCGGCAGTGGACCCGGGCCGCCTCTCTCCGCGCCCGGCACCTATCGGACGTTTCGCCGCCCGTTAACCCCCGGCCACCCCAACACCATCTCCCTCGCCCCGATCCCCGTCCACTAAGGTGATGGTGCGCCGGCAAACACACCGGGTCGGGGTTGGATCGCAGAAGGGGACGCGTATGGCGATGCCACGGCTGGACCGAGTGGTGGACGCGGTCCAGTGGAGCAAGCCCATTGTGTGGATCGGGTTGGTGGCCGCCGGGATCGCCACTGCCCTTGGCTGGTGGGTGGCGGGACAAGGCGGAGGTGTCGCGATCGGCTTTGCCGGGGCAGCGACTCTGGGGTTTGTCGCGGCCTGTGTGGCGGTGTGGCGGCGAGTCGCGATGGGTTTGATCGCCGGTTTGCTGCTGGTGGCGTTGGCCGCCCCGAGCGCTTTCACGTACGTCGTCAACCCAATTGTCATGCTTGCCGCGGCTGCTTTGGCCGTCGCGGTCGCCATGACCGCCCGCTCCGGCACCTGACCGCCCGCTCCGGCAC
>JAIRXV010000017.1 GCA_031268115.1 Bifidobacteriaceae bacterium | reverse complement strand
GCAACCGGTACAGCAAACTGTGGACCCATCCGGCCAACACCCCAAACCTGGCGCACACGGCCTAACCAACAAACCAGACTCGCACCCTTGCCAAGACCGCCCAGGCAAGGATGAGATAGTCTGACCCGCGTAGGGGCGGAGCTTTCCGGCAGCGCCCCGGGGCCCCGAAAGAGAGATCATTATGAGAAGTGTTCATACGCGCGTATTGACCTGCATCGTCGCCCTAGGCCTGGCGGCGCTAAGTGGGTGCAGTGCCGAAAACGGCGAGGACGCCGTTAGTGCTGAAGCGGGACAGCTGCGCGCACCCGAGGAAAACAGTGTCGGCGCAGACGCGCTCGAGGAACCGGCTGTGCCCGAGCCCCAGGGCGACCTGCCCGATATGGCCGCCCCCGGCGAGGACGACGCCGAAGCGCCAGACGGCGCAGACAGTCGGGTTACTGCCGAATCCGTCATCGACAACCAGTGGGTGAATGTTGCAGAACAGGACACTTCAACCTTTTCCGCGGATGTGGACACGGCGTCATACACAATTGTGCGGCAGTTGCTCCAAACCGGGCAGTGGTACCAGGGTATGGGAGCACAGGCGCGCATAGAAGAGATGGTCAACTACTTCGACTACGCTTGGCCCGCACCCGACGAATCTTCCACCAGGCCGTTTCAGATCACCACTCAAGTCCACGCCGCGCCATGGGATCCCACACACCAATTGGCTGTCATCGGAGTAAAAGCAAAGCAGGCCATACCCACGGATCTTGGAAACAACATCGTACTCTTGGTGGATGTTTCCGGAAGCATGCAGGACGCAAACAAACTGCCGCTGCTCGCGCAATCGCTGTCCAAAATGGTTGAGAAGCTCGGGGACCGGGACCGGGTATCGTTGGTGACATACGCGGACGGTAACGCCACGGTCCTCGACGGCGTTTCCGGCAGTGAGCACGATCAGATCGTGGACGCCTTGAACTCCCTGACCGCGGGCGGTGGCACCGACGGATCCAGTGGCCTCAAGACGGCCTACGAGATCGCGGAGAAGCACTTCGTTGAGGGGGGCAACAACCGCGTGATCTTGGCTACCGATGGAGACTTCAACCTTGGAACTGTGGACGTGGACGAGTTGAAGGCGTGGATCGGCGAGGCCCGGGAAAGGGACATATCGATCTCCGTGTTGGGGTTTGGGATGCTGGTCAACGATTCGATCATGGAGACCATCGCGGACAACGGCAACGGCAATTATTTCTACATCGATACACCGAGCGAGGCCGAACGCGCGTTGGTGCGCCAGTTCGACTCAGCGATGTACACCGTGGCCAAGGATCTCAAACTCCAGGTGGTGTTCAATGCCTCGGCCGTAAAGCAATATCGGCTGATCGGATACGAGAATCGCACGCTCGCCAACGAGGACTTCGCGGACGACACGGTGGACGCCGGCGATGTCGGTTCCGGTCACACTGTCACCGCCCTCTACGAGCTTGTTCCCGGAGACGCCGAGACTGGCGGCGGGCAGGACGGCACGTGGATGACGGTTTCCAGCCGATATAAGGCCCCAGATGGAGATGCGTCCCAGCTGGACGAATTCACCGTCGAGAAGGGCGAAGACTCCACTCCCTCGACTGATTGGCGTTGGGCGGTTGCCGTGACGGAGTTCGGGCTGATTCTGCGGGAGTCTGAGTACAAGGGCGATGCCACCATCGAGCAGGTGAAATCGCTGGCCGAAGGCGCGCAAGGCGAGGATCCCCTGCGCGCGGAGTTCATCGAACTCGTGGACGAGTACCGCCTAACGGTCGCTGGGGGCTAGTCCCGGCCAGGCCCCCAAGGCCGCCCCGGCTGGGCCCCAAGGCAGGCCGCGCTCGCCATCTGCGTCGATCACTCCTACAGCGTCGGATCGACCTGGACGCGGATGGGTGCGCCTCGACGGGCCGTATACCCCGCCCTCGCGGTTCGCACGGCCACCAGCAGTTCCCGAGCGTGCGACAGATCGGTGCGTATCAGCGCTCGTACCCCATCGCCATCGTCCATCGGGCCGAGAACCTCTGACGGCCCAGGTAGGTCAGCTCCGTCCAGGAAGGCCGCCACCGCCTCGCGCGCCCCGCTAACCGACACCATTCGGACTGTCGGGGGCAGCTTCAGGTGTGTGCGTTCGGCCAAATCGCGCAGCGCATATCCTGCCGGGTCCCACCGGACCAACGCTCCCGCCCCGGCCGGATCCGGGCCACCCACCAGGATCGTGGCACCGCCGCGCTCGGCTGGGCGGACCAGTGCCGCCGCCCCAAGCCACCGCGTCAGCGCGTCGATCCCGCCATCCAGGCCCGCCGATCCCGTCGCCGCCCAACCATCGAGCAGCGCCGCCGCCGCGTACCCGCCAGCCGCCTCGGGTTCGGCCCCAGGTGTCGCGACCACCAGGACCGGGTCTGGCCCGATCCGGTCGACGACACCTCGCGGACCCTCCGCGGAAGAATGGACGATGACGGTCCCCGGGAAAGCGCGACCCAGCTCTTCGGCGGTACGTGCCGAACCCACGGCCCGCGATCTGACTCGTGTGCCAGCGCAGCGCGGGCACCGAAACGCCGGCTCTGGGCGGCCGCACCAGCCGCACGCCATCGTCTGGTTCGCCGCGAGCCCAAGCGGGCCGTGGCAGGCGCCGCACCGGGCGGGACCGCGGCAGTCGGCGCAGGCCAAGCCCGGCAAGTAGCCGGCCCGGGCCACTTGCACCAACACCGGACCATCCGCCAATCCCCTGACAAGTAGGCGGTGCGCGGCGCTCGGGATCCGGGCACCAGGCGCGTCCCGTTCGGCCAGTTCCTCCTGCGTGGGCGCGGAGACACGCGGTGCCCAACGCCGCCGATCCGGGCGCATGGCCGACAGTTCCTTCAG
>JAIRXV010000421.1 GCA_031268115.1 Bifidobacteriaceae bacterium | reverse complement strand
TGGGCGAGATCGAACGGCGGAACGCTTCGATATCGCGATCGCCTCGAACTTCGGCCCGGATCGCCAACAGCATGACCGCCAAGGTGGTGACTTTGATTCCACCGGCCGTCGAGACGGGCCCGCCGCCAATCAGCATGAGCACCATGTCGAGGAGCATTGTGGCGGGATGCAAATCGGCCACGTCCACCGTCGCGAAGCCCCCTGAGCGCGTCATCGTCGCGGCGAACAGACCGTTGAGGACGGTATCGGCGCTGCTCAGTGGACCAAAAGTGGCTGGGTCGTGCCAAAGCTGAACCGTTATGACAACCGTCGAGAAGACCAAGAGCGCGACCGACATCGCCAACGTCAGTTTCGTTGTGAGGGCCCAGCGGCGGGGGTGGCGCAAACGGTGGGCGATGTTCAGCAGAGCGGGATGCCCAAGTGCCCCGACAAATACCCCGAGCGCAATGGGCATGAGCACCAGGCCGTCTTTCACGAACGGGGCCAGGCCTTCGGGTGTGGGCACAAACCCGGCGTTGTTGAAGGCGCCGATGCCGTAGAACACCCCATGCCACACGGCCTCACCGGTGGATTCGCCAAGGGCCGAGAACCGCGGAATCAGCATCGCCGCGATGACCAGTTCAATGCCCGTGGACCATAGGGCAACCGACCGGACAAGGGACCCGACTTCTCCTAGGCCAGTGCGGGTCTCGGTGGCGGCGAGGAGCCGCTGGGTCAGGCGCAGGCGCCGTGAGATCAGCAACGTGAACAGCGCGCCGATGGTCATGATGCCCATGCCGCCTACCTTGATGCCCAACAGAATCACCACGTGGCCGAAGTTGGACCAGTACTCGCCGGTGGGGACGGTGGTCAGCCCGGTCACACAGACCGCCGAGGTTGCCGTGAAAAAGGCGTCGATGGGGTTGGCCGGGTGCCCTGAGGCCGTTGCCCACGGCGCCATCAGCAACAACGCAACGAACAGGATCATCGCGACGAACGCCCCAACCGCCAAGCGCGGTGGCCTGGCGCGGCGAAGACGCTCGCGCAGTCCGCGGTCGACGCCGAAGCGCGACAGGGGTTGTGGTGGCACCCGTTTCCCCTTCCAGCGCCCGTGCGCCCCGGATAGTTGGAACCTCAACTTTCACATTAGTCACTTCAGTCTCTAGAGTGTCAGTGACAACGCCGCTTCGGGCGGCCCAAGACGTAGGTCCGCTCTGGGCGGGCCCACACGTAAGGAAGTGCAATGGTTTCGGACCTACCTGCGCCGCGCCCTCACTTCTTCACCGTTGCGGAGGTGGCCGATCAGATGCGCGTGTCGGGCATGACCGTCTATCGCTTGATCCACGCCGGGGCTTTGAGGGCGGTGCGGGTGGGTCGCTCCTTCCGTGTCCCCGAGGAGGCCGTGGAGGAGTTCTTGGCCGCCTCGGGAGGTCGGGTCGATGACCGGTTTGCTATCTGAGGTTCGCCCTACCCGAGTGATCCGCTACGCTATCGGGGCCGGTGGCTGGCTGCCCACTGGTCGCGAGGCACGGTAATGCGTCATCCACGAAAGCACGAGGAGCATGTGAGGGTTCTATGGGTTCGGTGATCAAGAAGCGTCGTAAGCGCATGGCGAAGAAGAAGCACCGCAAGCTGCTGCGCAAGACGCGACACCAGCGCCGCAACAAGAAGTAGCCCCCCACCAGACGCATCCGTTCAGCGCTGTCGCAACGGATACTCCTCCACCGGACGATGCCGTCCCTTGCCAGGTGCCGTACAGGTGCCGTTCGCGTGTCGCGCCACTGCCGGGAAGCCCGGCCTGCGCAAACGCCCGCGGTTGGGTCTTTTTGCCGTTCGCCGCGAACGAAAGCACCGCTACAGTTTGCGGTCAGGGCGAGGGGCCGCTTGGGTGGACCGACCGCCTGGTCCCGGTGCGCGCGGAGGGGCAATCAGGGGCGCTCCGGGGCCAGGCTTGGGGTCTGCTTGAGTCGAGCCGCACCACACTCCCGGTCAGGGGCGGCGGTGTCGGCGCAGCAGCGAGCGCAGCACGTGGAAGAGCGCCCACGTGGCACCTAGGCGCCAGGCGGCGTTGAGTGAGCGGCGCACGGCCCGGCGTCTCCCCCGAAAATCGCGGGTTGGCCAGCCCAGTTCGGCGCAGTAGCGGCGGAGCTTGCGATCTGGGTTGATACCGCAGGGGTTGCCCACCGCCGACAGAAGGGGCACATCGGAGATCGAATCGCCGTACGCGAACGAGGCGTTCAAAGCGATACCGCGGTCGGTCGCCAGGACGCCGATCGCGTCGGCTTTGGCCGGTCCGTGGAGCAGCCCGCCAACGAGGCGCCCAGTGTAGAAGCCGTCCTCGCGCTCTGGGATGGTGCCCAGGGCGCCAGTTGCGCCGAACCGACTGGCTATGAGCGAACCGATCTCGACGGGGCTGGCCGAAACCAGCCAGACTTCATGGCCGGCCGCGCGGTGCTGGTCTAGCAACTGCTTCGTGGCCGGAAAGATGCGGTGGGCCAGGACTTCGTCGTAGAGTTCCTCGCCCACGGCCACGACCTCGGCGACTGAGATCCCTGAGACCACGCCAACTCCGCCTTCGCCGGTGAACCGCGCTAGGTCTTTGGCTCGTTCGCCCCTCCACTGATACTTCGCGTGCCGGAGGGCATAGGCCGCGATGGTCCGGGCGCGCAGCAGACCCCGGCGTCTAAGAGCGCGAGCCAGGTGGAAGGCGCTTGCGCCACGCACCAAAGTGTTGTCGATGTCGAAGAACGCCGCTATCAGGCCGGAGCCTCCACGCGCGTCCCGCGGTGCCGCTTCCTCGCCGTCCGGGGAAGGCCCGGCCGGCGAAGCTGTGTGGGAAGCGGTCATAGGAAGGTGGGTGCTTTCGGGAACTGAGTGCGACGCGGAGCTAGACCTGGCGGACCGCAGCGATGTCGAGCTGAATGGCGACGATATCGCCCACTATCGCGTTGCCAGCGTGGGACCGCCCGGCCCACTCTAAGCCAAAATCGCGCCGAGAGATCCGGGTGGTGGCGTTGAAGCCGGCTATCGGGTGGCCGGCGATGTCGTCTCCCACCCCCTCGAATGCGGTGTCGAGGTCGGCAAATCGGGTCTGACCGTGGAGGGTCAGCTCTCCGCGAATCACGTACTGCCCAGACGCGCCGGGAAAGATCTCGGTGGAGACGAAGGACCAGATGGGGTACGCGTCCACGCCGAAGAACTCGGTGGACCGCAGGTGTGAATCGCGTGCCCCGTTGTGGGTGTCCACGCTCCCGGGGTCCAGCCCTGCTCGGACTGAGGACGTGGCGAGCGAATCGCCCACCACGATCACCCCGTCAGTGATGGCCACCGTGCCTCGGACGGTGGAAACCGCGGCGTGGCGCACGGCGAACGAAGCCGTCGAATGCACCGGGT
>JAIRXV010000373.1 GCA_031268115.1 Bifidobacteriaceae bacterium | reverse complement strand
GGCCTCGGCCCCTCGCCGGACCGAGGCCGAAATCGGGGCGGCCATAGGCGGTAAGGTGATTATCGTCATCGGCGGCAGTTATGGTATTGGGGCGGAAATCGCGCGGCTAGCGGCGGCGGCCGGGGCCACAGTGATTGCTCACGGACGTTCCACTACGGGTCTGCACGTTCAAGATCCTGACGCCATCGCGGCGGCGTTGGCGCAGGTAAACAGGGATCATGGCCGAATCGACGCGGTGGTGTTGACCGCTGGGGTGCTGCGTATGGGGGCACTTGCCGCGATGCCTTCCGCTGAGGTCGCTGAGGCAATATCGGTCAATTACATCGGTCCGGTCAACGTGGCGCGGGCGGCCTATCCGTATCTCGCTGCCTCCCGCGGTCATTTGCTGCTGTTTACGTCCTCGTCCTATACTCGTGGGCGGGAAAACTACGCTCTCTATTCGTCCTCTAAGGCGGCCGTAGTGAATTTGGCACAAGCGCTCAGCGAGGAGTGGGCAGAAGCCGGGATTAGAGTCAACGCGGTGAATCCAGAACGAACCCTTACGCCGATGCGTATTCAAGCGTTCGGTGAAGAGGAGCCTGGCACGCTTCTGTCCGCGGACCGAGTGGCGCAGACATCGCTAGATGTGCTGGCTTCGTCGATGACTGGGTTTGTTGTGGACGTGCGCCGCGAGCAACGAACAGTCGGCTAACGAGCGGCGCGAGGAGGTCAAACGAGCGTGAAACACCAGGCGATAGGCAATGTCGAGGCCGCTGACAAACTGGACCGGACCAGGTATCCATCCGATGAGTGGGCGCTGCGCGAGGTCACCTATTCAGAGGCTGGAATCGGGGCCGCCGAAAGCGTGTTCAGCGTGGCCAATGGGTACCTCGGAATGCGGGCAAACCCTGAGGAGGGGCGCCCAGCGGCCGTCCACGGCACCTTTGTCAACGGCTTTCACGAAACCAACCGCATACGCCACGCTGAGGAAGCGTACGGGTTCGCGACAGTGGGTCAGACCATCGTGTCCGTGCCGGACACGAAGGTGATTCGGTTGTATGTGGACGATGAGCCGCTGCTCCTGACTGTCGCGGATCTCGACTCATATGAGCGGACTTTGGATTTCCAGAGTGGGTTACTGACGCGCGATCTGATCTGGCGTACCCTCTCCGGTAAGCGTGTGCGCATACGGTCCACCCGTATGGTCTCGTTCACCGAGCGGCACTTAGCGGTGATGACGTATGAGTTTACGATGCTCGACGCGGGAGCGCCCGTGGCGGTTTCTTCGCAGATATTGAACCGGCAGGATGGGGCTCACGAATACAGCGACGTATCGGTCCCAGTAACGTCTCTAGGATCGCACCGTGCGGACGATGACAGCGGCCCGGGTTTCGATCCTCGTCGCGCGGAGTCTTTCCTCGGCCGTGTGTTGCAGCCCCAAGTTCAGCTGCGCCGGGACGCGCGCTATGTGCTGGGGTACGCGGCGACCAATTCGCGAATGACGCTTGCTGTGGCGGCGGATCATCGTATCGAGGCGTCTGAGGCGATCGAAATCGATGAGACCGGAGTTGTGCGGCCGGATGCGGCAGAGCATATGTATCGGGCGTACGTGCCGGTGGGGTGTACGGTCCGGATAGTCAAGGCCGTGGCTTACCACACGTCTCGGGGTGCTCCGGCGTCTGAGCTCGGCGATCGCTGCGAGCGGACGCTCGATCGCGCGTTGGCCGAAGGGGTTCCGGCCTTGCATGGAGCCCAACGCGAATGGCTGGCGGGGTTTTGGAAGCGCAGTGACGTGATTGTCCACGGGCAGCCTGAGATTCAACAGGCCGTGCGGTGGTGCTTGTTCCAATTGGCTCAAGGGGTGGGCCGGGCTGAGGGTGTGGGGATTCCCGCAAAGGGCGTGACTGGTTCGGGATATGGCGGCCACTATTTCTGGGACTCCGAAATCTATGTACTGCCATTTTGCACCTACACCACTCCTCGGTTCGCCCGCAATGCTTTGCGCTTCCGCTATACGATGCTGCCGGCTGCTCGGCGCCGCGCTCGGGAGCTGTCCTCTGAGGGCGCTCTCTATCCGTGGCGGACTATCAACGGCGAGGAATCTTCTGCCTATTACGCAGCCGGTACGGCGCAATATCATATCGACGCCGATATTGCCTACGCTCTCAGCCAGTACCTCCGCGCCTCGCAGGACACCCCGTTCTTGGAGCGTGAAGGGATAGATATCCTGGTCGAGACGGCACGCATGTGGGCGGATCTAGGGTTTTGGCGAGGCAATGGCGATGAACAATTTCACATTCATGGAGTAACCGGTCCGGACGAATATACAACCGTAGTCAACGACAACGTGTTCACCAATGTTATGGCCCAGTTCAACCTGCGCGTGGCGGCTCGGGCGCTTGCCAGCATTAGGGAGACTAATTCCCGAGCCTATCAGCAGGTCGTGGCCCGGCTGGGCCTTGAAGAGTCGGAGCCAGCGGAGTGGCTGCGGGCGGCGGACGCCATGTTCATAGCGTACGATTCCAGGCTGCACATTCACCCCCAGGATGACCAGTTCTTAGAGAAGGAGGTCTGGAACCTGGCGGAGACGCCGCCGGATAAGTTCCCGCTGTTGTTGCATTTTCACCCGTTGGTGATCTACCGCTTCCAGGTGCTCAAGCAGGCCGATGTGGTACTGGGGGAGTTTCTCCGGGGAAGTGAGTTTACGCTTGAGCAGAAGGTGGCCGATTTCGATTACTACGATCCGCTGACGACGGGGGATTCATCGCTGTCGGGAGTGACGCAGGCAATTATGGCGGCAGAGGTCGGTTACCAGGAGTTGGCTCAAGGGTATTTTGCTAAGGCGCTGTTCTTGGACCTGGCGGATCTGCATCACAACACAGTGGAGGGCATCCACATAGCATCGGTCGGTGGAGTGTGGAGCGCGCTCGTCTTTGGGTTTGGCGGTATGCGGGACGAAGATGGCAAGATTTCGTTCGATCCGCGGCTGCCAGAGCTGTGGACGGGTTTGACATTCAACGTGACATTAGGGGGCACGCGGGTGGGGGTGGATCTCGATCACGAGCGCGCGGTGTTCACGGTCGAGGAAGGCACAGGCGCCGAGTTCACTGTTCGGGGCTCGCCGGTGGTGGTGCGTCCCGGCGCTCCGGTAACGGTTGACCTGGTGTCGGACACTGAGCCTCGCCTGCTTGGCGTGCCGACAGTCGAGGACTACACGGGTGCTCGCCGGGCGAATGGCACAGTGATTACGACTCATACGCCTACTCCGTCGGATCCTCGGTGGGTTGCGCCGGAGCCGATTGGGTGATGTGCGCGGCCGATTCGGGTGCGGATGTGTTTGATTGGTGAGTTTGTCCGGGGTTGTGCGGACATCGCAGAGGATCCAGGTGGGGTTTTGGTGGGGTTTCTGGTGGGGTTTCAGGTCCGGGGCGGCGCGGTGTTTGAGGGCGGGCTTGGGTGTCGAACCGTTCGGGGTTTGGCAGTCTTCAAGTCGCGTGCGATGACGAACAGCGGTGGCCTGGCCATCTGGCTCCCGTCACGCCCGGTAGCGGCGATCACAGGCGACCACCAAGCGTATGCCCAGGTCACATGTTCCTTGCCAGGTCCCCGCCGTAATCGGATCGTCTTGATTGATGCCTCCAACACGGTGTGGTTGCGGGACTTCGATACGGTCAGATGTCGAGCGGTCTAGCAGCCCAGGGTGGGGTGGATGGTAGGGGTGGTGGCATGCGGTGGGTTTGTCCGAGGGCG
>JAIRXV010000338.1 GCA_031268115.1 Bifidobacteriaceae bacterium | reverse complement strand
CACACGCCGTGGATTTGCGCGTTGGCGCCGATGACGGCCCCCAGGTCCGTTTTGAACAGCACTGGCGCATCCGCCCGGCCGGCCGAAGCGGGCGGGGCGTGGCCGGCCGGGGGTTCGGTGCGGATATAGGTAAAGCCCCGGGCCAGCAGATCGGTCACCCGTTGGCGATATCCCGGGCCGTCTCGCAGCGGCGAAAACCCCAGCTCCTCAGTGAACATGGCCACCGCGGCGGGCAGGACAGACTCGATCTCAGCGAGCGCGGCCAGACGCACAAGGGGATCCGGTTCCACCGACCCCCGAGTGCCGATCGCCATCAAGGGCTGGTCATGGCGGATCGATCGGGGCGCTGGCCAGTGGGTTTCCAACGCGGCCCACAATTCCAAAGCGACGCCCGCCTCGCCGACTATAGATGCACAGCCTCGCCCGCGGCTGCGCAGGCGAGCCGCTAACGCGGCGATGTCGCCGCCCTCCACGCCAACCGGGATCAAAGTGCCGCCAAACCAGCAAAGGGAACGGATGGCGCCCGGGTCGCCGAACGCCCAGACTTCGCCCCAACCCGTTCCCCCGGCCAAAGCATCTGCGATCCGCGCGCCCGCCAGGACTCCGTTCGGTCCCGCGCGCTCAGCGAATACCGCCGCATCGGTCAGCTCTTCAGGGGCCAGCAGGCGCGGCCCGTGGCGGCGCCGGCCTGGGCGCTGCCACATCACCCCTCCACGCCAGCGGACGATGACGGGGCGGGAGCGGCATCGTCGGCAAGACGGTGGGCGTGTTCCAGGAGGACTTCCACGATGCGATCCTCCGCCACCGTCTCAACCACTTCCCCTTTGATGAAGATCTGACCCTTGCCATTGCCGGAGGCGACACCGAGGTCGGCCTCTCGGGCCTCTCCAGGACCGTTCACCACGCAGCCCATCACCGCCACGCGAAGCGGCACCGTCAAATGCTCCAGACCCTTGTTGACCTGCTCGGCCAGTTCGACAACATCGACCTGGGCCCGCCCGCACGAGGGACACGAGACGATGTCGAAGCGACGTTCGCGCAGGCCAAGCGACTGAAGCAGGGCCACACCCACCTTGACTTCCTCCACCGGTGGGGCGGTCAGCGAGACCCGGATCGTGTCGCCAATCCCTTGGCGCAGCAGTGCGCCGAAGGCGGTGGCAGACTTGACGGTGCCTTGGAAGGCGGGGCCCGCCTCGGTGACGCCAAGGTGGAGGGGCCAATCGCCGCGCTCGGAAAGCAGTTCGTAGGCGCGGATCATGACTACCGGGTCGTGGTGTTTGACGGAGATCTTGAAATCGTGGAAATCGTGCTCCTCGAACAGGGACGCCTCCGCGACAGCCGATTCCACGAGGGCCTCGGGGGTGGCCCGGCCGTACTTGGCGAGTAGCCGGCCGTCCAAAGAACCGGCGTTTATGCCAATGCGAAGGGACACACCGGCATCGGCGGCCGCCCGTGCGATTGCCCCCACCTGATCGTCGAAGGCACGAATGTTGCCCGGGTTGACTCGCACGCCCGCGCAGCCAGCGTCGATGGCGGCGAAAACGTAGCGAGGCTGGAAGTGGATGTCCGCTATCACGGGGATGCGCGAGCGCCTGGCGATAGTCGCCAAGGCATCCGCATCGTCCTGGGAGGGCACCGCCACACGAACAATGTCGCACCCCGCCGCGGTCAGTTCAGCGATCTGACGCAAGGTGGCATCGACATCGGCGGTGAGGGTGGTAGTCATCGACTGCACGGAGACCGGGGTGCCGCCGCCAACGGGCACTCGCCCCACCCAGATGGGACGGGTGGGGCGGCGCGGCCAGGGCACGAGCGGCACGCTTGGCATACCGAGTGGGACGGGGCGATTCACAGGGTTCAGTATTCCCCTAATGGCTGCCGCTGGCACTCGCAGGGGTCGCTCGCGCCCCCGGGGGCGATGTCCTCCTCGCGCTCAAGCGATCCGGCGTTGAATGGCCCGCATCAGATCGCTGGGAACCCCAGGGATCGCGGCGATGACATCCCAAAGGCGATGTCGGGTAGGGGCGCCTCGCCGTCCGTGCGGGCGTGGCGCACCGCGACTGGCCAAGGAGCGTCCACGGCCGCGGCGGTTGGCTGTCGGCGCGGACAGAGCGAGACGGACATCTTGGTCCGCACCGGAGGCAGGCGGGCGCCTATCCTGCCAGACGCCGACCGCGCGGTCTCTTCCATGATCGCCTCGTTGAGCGCGCCGTGGCCCCGCACTTCGCGCCCTGGGAGCGGGTTGGACACGGTGCCCAGCTTGTCGCGGAAGGCAAGGTCTTGGAAGGCCGTCGCCACGCCCACCTCATGCGCCGCCGCAGCGTTGGGGATATCGATCGGCCGGGCGGTGGGTGTGGACCGGGCGGTTGTGTTCGGGTCGGTCGGTGGGTTTGCCAGGTCGAATGGCTTGATCAACGTGGCAAGGGTGGACCGGGCGGTTGTGTTCGGGTCGGTCGGTTGGGGGCCGCATCGATAAAGAGCTTTTGGTCAATAGTGGACAGTGCGCGCTCACATCGATAGAGATTTTGGCTATTAGGATCGCCGGATTGGCTTGTTTCGGCTCGGTCTAATAGCCGAAAGCTCTATTGCGATGCCTCGGGCCGCCGGCCCAATAGCCAAAGGCTCTATATGGATTCGGGAGGGTGAGAGGCTTACTGGAAACTCTCGGCGAGCGCGGCATCGCGGGGGTCACGCGCCCGTTACGGGCGCTGTGTGCGGAGTTTCCAATAGGCATCTCGGTTGAGCTCGCCTTTGTCGCGAGACTGCTGTCCATCTGCGCAGGTGGCACGCCTGTTGTGCGGATCATCGTTGCGGCATTGATAATGGCCGATGCGTTTGTTCTCAATCGGGCGGTATTAGGGCGGAATGTGTACGGCCCGATCGGTAAGACTTCCGGTGCCCTGGCCACAGGCTGGCGCGATGGCCGGCTCCCCTCGGCCCCGCCAGCTCCCCTCGGCCCCGCCGGCTCCCCTCGGCCCCGCCGGCTCCCCTCGGCCCCGCCAGCTCCCCTCGGTCCCGCCGGCTCCCCCCGCAGCCGCCGCCAGCCGCCGAAATGGCGCAGCGCAGCGGATGGCTTCTTGGGGTGCCGGTTATTCACCGACCTACAGCGATACCGGGTTGACCAGATCGGCCCACATCAGGACCACGGTCATGAGAATGAGCACACCGAACACCCCGTAGGTCAGGGGAATGGCTCGCGCCAGATCTATCGGACCGGTCCGCGGACGATGACGGAGCCTTGCCCACGTGCGCCGCACACCCTCAATCGCCGCCCCGGCAACGTGGCCGCCGTCCAAAGGCAACAGTGGCAGCAGGTTGAACAGCCAGAGCGCAAGATTGAGCATCGCTGCGATGGAAAGCCAAGAACTCCAGCGATCCGCCCACGCATCTAAGGAACTCGATGTGGCGGTCGCCGCAGTCGCATCGCCCTGGATACGAGCGATACCGATTATGGAAATCGGGGCATTGGCGGGGTCGCGTTCCTGGCCCGTTGCCGTGTCCCTAGCCGTCTGCCACACCGCCACCGGAAGACGCGCATACGCTTGCACCGCCCCCCCGATTTGCTCTACTAGCGCGCCAGGCACATCGGCCAGGGGGAGCTTTACCCGCTGCAGCTCACTGGTCAATCCGATTAGCGCTTGGCTGACAGGGTTGCCGTCAACGTCTAGGCCGTTGACGAACAACGGGGTGATACTCAGATCCAAATCGGCGTCTCCGCGGGCGACCCCCACCGCGACAGTTGCGCTACCGGTGCGTTCGAGTTGAACGCGAAAATCGCTCCAGCTATCCAATTCCACCCCGTCCCAAGTCCGCAACCGATCGCCCGCTCGCAGGCCGGCGTCGATGGCCGGGGATGAAACGGCATCGTCCGCATCGCAATCCACTGCCCCCGCCTGCTTCGATACGCACGGCGCGACATCGCCCACCGTCAAGCTCGGCTCCCCATACAACCCGATGCCGCTATAGACCACGGCGGTCAACACCGCCGCCAAGATCAAGTTCATGGTGGGTCCGCCCAACATGACCACCGCCTTGCGGGGAGCGGACAGGCGATAGAACGAATGTTCCACACCAGCGGCCTCAACTTCGACCGCCGAAAGCCGGCGCACCTCATCCTCCAAGGACGCCTGCCAACGGAAGCGAGGCCGACGGCCCGATGCGACGGGCGGGTACATGCCGGCCATGCGGATGAACCCACCGAACGGCAGGGCCTTGATGCCGTATTCCGTGCCGCCACGCACGCGCGAAAACAGTGTCGGACCGAACCCCACAAAGTAATGGCTGACTCTCACACCGAACGCTTTGGCCGGGATCATATGCCCGAGCTCATGCCACGCCACCGAAACGGTCAAACCAACCACAAACACGACGATGCCCAGGACGGTGAGCCAAACAGTCATTCGACAAGACCTTTCGCGGTTGGCGCCGCCAAGGGCGGGCTGGGCAGGATGTTGGGCGGGAAAGCGTCAGCGACCCCCAGGATAGACGCGGCCCGGACCCTCGCCCAGTCCTCCGCGGCCGCGATCTCACCCTCCCCGGGACACGCAAGAGCGCGACTGATCTGCGGTTCTACCGGACCAAAGTCGTCTAGCACCGCCGTCACCGTCTCAACTATCTGCGCAAAACCCACCCGCCCGGCGAGGAAACCGCCCACGGCGACCTCGTTGGCCGCGTTGAATACAGCGGGATGCAGCGCCGACGCAGCGAGCGCCGCTCGGGCCACGTTCACGGCCGGGAACACCGCCGCGTCTAGGGGCTCAAACGTCCACGCTTGGGGCGCAGTGAAATCGACCGGCGGCACCACACCGGTCAGGCGGTCCGGCCACGCCAACCCCAGCGCGATGGGAAGGCGCATGTCCGGCGGCGAGGCCTGGGCGATGGTTGCCCCGTCTACGAACTCGACCATCGAATGCACCACCGATTGCGGATGGACCACCACGTCGATCTGCTCCGGGGCCAGCTCGAACAGCACGTGCGCCTCGATCAACTCCAGCGCCTTGTTGACCATGGTCGCAGAATTCACACTCACCACCGGCCCCATCGACCACGTGGGATGGGCCAGCGCTTGGGCAGGAGTCGCGCGCGCGAGGCGGTCGCGGGTCCAGCCCCGAAACGGCCCGCCCGATGCCGTCAGGATGAGCCGGGCCACCTCGCCGCGCGCGCCAGCCCGCAACGCCTGGGCTATCGCGGAATGCTCCGAATCGACGGGGACAACCTGGTCTTCTCGGCGCATCCCATGGCGCACCAACGCCCCGCCCGCCACCAGGGACTCCTTGTTCGCCAACGCCACCGTCGAACCCGCCGCCAACGCCGCGAGAGTCGGCCCCAAACCGATGGAACCGGTCATCGCATTGAGGACGATGCCGGCCCCCACCCCGGCCAGCTCCCTCACCGCCGCCGCTCCCCCGGCGATATCCGGGTGCGGCACGGCCTTGCCCCGACCACGTGCTTGGCGGGAGATCTCCGCGACGAGGCGGGGAACGGCATCGGCCTTCGCCACAGCGACCATCTCGGGGGTCAAGTCAAGGATTTGGCGGGCCAACACCTCAACCTGGTTTCCTCCGGCCGCCAGCCCCATCGCTCGGAAACGGGCGGGGTGGGCACGGATGACCTGTTCCGCCTGGGTGCCGATGGATCCGGTCGATCCCAGAACAACCACGGTCGATGGCCGCGACGATTTGGCCACCGGGGCACTACTCGGCGGCCACGAGCACTTCGAGGGCGCGGTCCATGAACGCGTCCACGGACGCCATCTCATACCCCTTCTTGCCCCGCGTGACCGCGAACACGGAGTGGCGCACCTCAGATGAAGTCAGCGCCTTGCCGTTGTTGAAATAGTCAGCGAGCCTCTGACACAGCAAATCCACTTGGTGCTTGTCGTAGCCGGGTTTGCCGGTCGCGGCCGAGGCGAACTTCTCGCCGGCGGGGCGGCTCAAGCGATCGTAGAGGGTGGTGGCGCGTTCGACCACGCGGTCGAGCCAGGCCTGCTGGCCATTTCGCTCAATGAAGCCGGCCCTCTCCTTGCGCGTGAAGGCCGCATCCAGCCGATCCAAAGCGCCATCGACACCCGATTCGTCGTAACCGTGGCGCACCTGCGAAAAAGACACCGTACGGACATCCTCCGGAGTCATGCGCTCGGAGGATTTGCCTTCATAGACCGCTTGGGCGCGCGCGAAGAAAGCATTGACTTCGTCCACGTCGTAGCCGCGGGAGTTACCGCGGGCGCGCCGGAAAAGATCAGCCATGGTCCCTACTCTCTGCCGCTGCCAGTTGACCGCAGGCACCGTCGATGTCGGCCCCCCGGGTTTCGCGGATCGTGGTCGGGATGCCGGACGCACGTAAGCGCGCCGCGAATCGGTCCTCGACGTGCGGACGGCTCGCCGTCCACTTCGACCCGGGGACAGGGTTCAGCCCGATGGGATTGACGTGAACCCATCCTGCACCCCGCCTCCGCAGTTCCGCGGCGAGCAGGTCCGCTCGCCATTCCTGGTCATTGATATCGCGGATCCACGCATATTCGATGCTGACCCGCCGCCCTGTGGCCGAATAATAGCGTCTGGCCGCGTCGAGGACATCGGCCACGGGGTAACGGCGGTTGATTGGCACCAACTCGTCGCGGAGCGCATCGTCCGGGGCGTGAAGGGACAACGCCAGGCGCACAGGGAGCCCTTCTCCAGCCAAACGATCCATCCCGGGCACGATCCCGCACGTAGATACCGTGATGTTGCGGGCCGACAGGCCAAAACCGGCCGGAGGCGGCGCCGCGATGGCCCGCACGGAAGCGATGACACACTGGTAGTTGACCATCGGCTCGCCCATACCCATGAACACCACGTTCGTGACGCGAGCCGGGCCGATCCCGAGTTCGCCGCGCCGCGCGACCACCTGAGCAAGGCGCACCTGTTCGAGGATCTCGGCCGCGGACAGGCCGCGGATCAACCCAAGCCCGCCAGTGGCACAGAACGGGCACGCCATACCGCAGCCGGCCTGGCAGGAAACGCACAGGGTAACCCGTTCCGGGTAACCCATTAGGACTGACTCGACGCCGGCCCCACCCGCGATCCGCCACAGCCATTTGACGGTGGCCCCGCGGTCCGTGCGGCGTTCCTCAGCGACCCTCAGCAGCGGCGGGAACACGGTGGCCGCCAACTCCGCGCGCAAGGCGGCAGGCAAATCTGTCATCGCGGCCGGATCCGTGGTCAAGTTCGCGAAATAGTGGTGTGACAGTTGGCGGGCCCGAAATGGGCGATGCCCCAGGTCGGCCAACCAGGCCGCCCGGTCGCCCTCGCCCAGATCTGCCAGGTGCCGCGGCGGGCGAACCCGACCAAGCTCGGACGATGCCGACCCGGAGGCGCCATGGGGCGATGCGCCCAGCGCGGTGGGCACGGCATCGGCGGCGGTCGAGCTGCCAAGGCGGGGGGCGGCATCGGCGGTCGAGTTGCCAAGGTGGGGGGCGGCATCGGCGGTGTGTGGGAGCATCATGGCGACATCCAGGATCTCACAGGGCCATCGCCAAGACCGCATAGGCAAACGGGGCGGTCATAACGATGGAATCGACTCGATCCAAGACCCCGCCATGACCCGGCAAGAGGGAACCCATGTCCTTAATCCCAAGGTCGCGTTTGAGAAGGGACTCGGCCAAGTCTCCCAAAGTGGA
>JAIRXV010000319.1 GCA_031268115.1 Bifidobacteriaceae bacterium | reverse complement strand
GGTCGTGTCGAATCCGCCCTACATACCCGATGGGAAGGAGCCGATCGATCTCGAAGTGGCACTGTACGATCCGCCGCTCGCGCTGTACGGAGGGGGAGCGGATGGGCTAAGGGTGCCGGACGGCATCGTCGGCACGGCGGCGCGATGGCTGCGGTGCGGTGGTGTGCTGGTCATGGAACATGGCGCGGAACAAGGGGCGGCCCTACGCGAGCTGGCCGTCCGCCACGGGTTTATCGAAGCGTCCACCCTGGCCGATCTGGCTGGTCGAGACCGGGTACTGCGGGCGGTTTGGCCGGGCCCGCCGGGCTGCGGTCCGGCGAAATCCCAGGCGCATATGGCAGGATCGGCGGCGTGAATCTCCGAGACTGTCGGGCGAGTTCCGGGCGCGGGGAGGCCATCGCGGAGGCGCTGCGGGCGCTGGCCGAAGGCAAGTGCATCGTGTTGCCCACCGACACGGTTTACGGGATCGGCGCGGACGCTCGCAACCCATCGGCGGTCCAAGCGCTGTTGAGCGCCAAAGGCCGTTCGCGGTCCAAGCCGCCGCCCGTGCTGATCGGGGATTTCGAACAGCTAGCGGATCTGACCGACACCCTGAATGCCTCGGCCACCGCCCTCGCTGAGGCGCTGTGGCCCGGCGCTTTGACCCTGGTGTTGCGGGCGGCGCCGCAGCTGCGCTGGGACCTTGGGGACCTAGTTGGCACCATCGCCGTACGTATCCCCGACCATGACTTCACCCGGGCGTTGCTGGTCGAGTCGGGGCCGTTGGCCGTCTCATCGGCCAACGTTTCGGGCCAGCCGCCCGCGCTGAGCGCGAAGGAGGCCATGGCGCAGCTTGGCGCCAACGCGGCCGTCTATCTCGATGCGGGCCCCGCTCGCGGCGGGATCCCCAGCACGGTAGTCGACGCCACGGGTCCCGATCTTGCGATCCTGCGCGAAGGCGCCATCGCGCGTGAACAGATCGAAGGCCTGGCCCGGGAGGCGGCCCCCGCGTGAAGTACTACCTTCTGCTGGGCCTGCTGGCCGCCATCGTCACCTTTGCGACGGTGCCGTTGGTGCGCTGGGCGGCCCGGAAGATGGGGGCCATCACGCCGGTGCGGGAACGGGACGTCCACACCGTGCCCACACCGCGATTGGGCGGGGTGGCAATGCTGATAGGTGTGGCGATCGGGATGGCGGTTGCCAGCACCATCCCCTTCTTGAGGCCGATTTTCGGGCAAGGTGAGCGTGGGCCGTGGGCCGTACTTGGGGCGGGTGCCCTAATGTGCCTGCTGGGTGCCGCGGACGATCTGTGGGACCTGGACTGGGTGACCAAACTTTGCGGGCAGGTTCTGGCCGCGGGTCTGCTCGCCTGGCAAGGCATCCAGCTGATCACGTTCCCGATCGCGGGTTTGACGGTCTCGTCTTCGCGGTTTTCGCTCATGGTGACGATCATCGTGGTGGTGGTTGCGATCAACGCAGTCAATTTCGTGGATGGGTTGGACGGTTTGGCCGCGGGATTGGTTGCCATCGGCGCCGGGGCGTTCTTTGCCTACACCTACTTGCTGTCCGTCGAGACGGGGGCGAGTTCCTACGCCAGTCTGGCGGCGTTGATCCTGGCGTTGATTGTCGGTGTTTGCGTCGGGTTCTTGCCATACAACTGGCATCCGTCTTCGATTTTCATGGGCGATTCGGGTTCGATGTTCTTGGGCCTACTGTTCGCCGCCGCGACTATCGCGGTCACCGGGCAGATCGATCCGTTGGGCGCCCAACGCCAGGCCTTTCCGGCTTTCCTGCCGATTCTGCTACCAGTTTTGGTGTTGGCGCTACCGCTGTTGGACGTGGTGTTGGCGGTGTTCCGCCGCGTGCGCTCGGGCAAATCCCCCTTCCATGCCGACCGCATGCATCTTCACCACCGCCTCTTGCGGTTGGGCCACTCCCAACGCCGGGCCGTGCTGATCATGTATTTGTGGACGGCGCTTGTCGCGGTATCCGGCGCCGCTTTGGCCGTCTTCACTGCCCGCCGCGTGGCCGTGGGATTCGCTGTGGGTTTCGTGCTGGTGGCGCTGTTCACTTTGGGTGTTCCCCGAGGTCGCCGCAACCCCGCCGAGAAGCCCGGCCGCTCTTCGTCCGCGGGCCGTCGAAGGAGTGCGTTCCGTGCGAACCAGCTCTGATGCGCCGCACGACAAACGGAGCGAGCACAAGCCGCCCTCCAGGGGTCTTGACTTCTGGCGTTTGCTGCGTCAGATGGCGACGCTGACCGGCATCGTCGCCGTTGTTGCGATGGGTGCGGGTTACGCCTTGTTCGGACCCCCGGGCCTATGGGGCGGTCTGAGCGGCGGCGCCGTGACGTTTGCGTTCTGCGGTACCACGGTGGCGGTGATGGGTGCCACCATGCGGCGGTCCGTGCCCGTCCAATCCGCCTGGATAGTGGGATCCTGGATCGCGAAGACGTTCCTGGTGTTGGCTGCGTTCCTGGTGCTGGAAGGCGTCAATGGCGTAGACCGAACAGTCCTGGGAGCAACGGTCCTGGTAGGTGTGCTGGGTTCATTGGCGTTAGACGCCCGCTTGGTGTTGCGCGCCCGCCAAACCACGGGCGATTAGGCCGGAGAAGATGGGCGCACCACGCCTCGCCGGGCGTTGAAAGCACCTCAGACGCGGGGAGGGCCTTCGCCGCCGGGAGGGCCTTCGCCGCCGGGAGAAACGCCACCTGACGTGCCCCGCGCCGAGCCTTGGGCCGGCATCGTTCCTGTCTCGGCGTCGGGTTTCCAGGGGGACGGGATCGAAAGGTAGGCCAAACGGTTGCGCTCCAACCGGTCCCGGGCAGCGCGTTCGAGGATTGTCCCGCCCAAGATCGCAAGGAGCGCACAGATCGCAAGGCCCACCACAACGAACAGTGTCGGGAACCGTTCCACCAGCCCGGTCTGGGCGTAGGAGACCAGAACGGGTATGGCAAGGCCCACTCCCACCAGCGCGAACACCGCCGCCAGAAGGCCAAAGCTGAGCATCGGGCGAAAATCGCGGAACAGCCGCATCATCCGCCGCGCGATCCTCAGCCCGTCCCGATAGGTGTTGAGTTTGGAGGCCGAGCCGGGCGGTCGTTCCCTGTAGCGGGTGGCGACCTCCGCCATCGGCAGCCCGAGTGCGGCGCCGTGGACGTTGAGTTCGGTTTCCACGTCGAAGCCCCGAGCAAGCAGCGGACACGATTTGACGAACCGCCGGCTGAAGCCGCGATAGCCGGTGAGCACATCGGCGTAATTGGCGTTGAACAGCGCGGAGAACGTGCGGGAGAACAACCGGTTGCCCCACTGATGGCCACGGCGGTACTCGGCGGCGCCATCGTCCGATTTCGCCACGCGCACACCCAACACCGTGTCCACACCCTCCCGCTGGAGGGTATCGACCATGGCCTTGGCGTCTGTCGGGTCGTAGGTGGCATCGCCGTCCACCATGACGTAGTACTCGGCGTCCACGTCGGAAAACAGCCGCCTCACGGCGTGGCCCTTGCCTTGGCGGGCCTCCACCAAGACTCTCGCTCCGGCGGCCCGGGCAACATCGGCCGTGCCATCGCTCGAATTGTTGTCGCAGACAACAATCTGGGCGTCGGGGAGCGCTGCCGCGAAACCCTCGACCACGGCCCGGATCGTGCCGGCCTCGTTGTGACAGGGCACGATGACGGCAACCCGGACTGGCGGCTCACTCAAGTCGGTTGGCCTTCCCCAAGTCTGCGTGCTCGATTGGACTGC
>JAIRXV010000205.1 GCA_031268115.1 Bifidobacteriaceae bacterium | reverse complement strand
CGTAAAGAGTTTGGCCGTGCCCGTGTTGGCCCACAGAATCATCCTGACCCCCGAAGAGGACTTCAAAGGCCGGCGGGGCGTGGACGTGGTGGAACTTGCCCTCGCCGAGGAGCCTCCCCCCATCGGCCGGGTCGATGACTGACGCCACCCCCCGGCCCCGGCCGCGGCGCGCCGGCGGTGTGCGTGCCAGCGGCTGGATGTTGATCGCGTTGGCGGTGGCTCTGACGAGTGCCGGGCTCTGGGGTGGATGGGTTGAGTTGACCGTACCGGGCATGGTGTTGGGCGGGATCGTCCTAGCTGCCGCGCCGATGACGCTGGGCCGTTCCCCGTTCGATGTTGCCTTGGATTTCCCTCAAGCGGGCCGGCGGGTCGAAGTAGGGCAGACCGCGCCAGGCGAGCTGAGGTTGCGCAACACCTCGACCCGGCGCTGTCTGCCGTTCCAGATCCGCCTACCCAACGGACCGGTCATCCATCGCGAGCAGGTGCCTTCCTTGGCCGCGGGCGACACCTATTCGCGCCTGATCGCCGTTGTGGGTCAACGGCGCGGAATAGTCACTGTCGGTCCGGTTGAGTCCTATCGCGGCGACCCCCTGGGATTGATGGAACGGTCCATCCGATGGACCGAGTCGGTGGATGTCTGTGTCCATCCGCCGTGGCTGGAGTTGCGCACCGATTCGCCGGGGACGATTCGCGACCTAGAGGGCCAACCCACGTCCCACCTGTCGGACCGAGACATCTCGTTTCACGCGCTGAGGGAATACGTTCCCGGAGACGATGTCCGCAACATCCACTGGCTGGCCTCGGCAAGGCTGGCGAACCTGGTGGTCAAGCAATTCGCAGACACCCGCCGAGTCCGCTGTGTGATTGTCTTGAGCACCGCGGCAGGAGAGTATCGAGACGGAGACGACTTCGAGCTGGCGGTCTCAGCGTTTGCGTCCCTCGGCCGCCAACAGTTGGTGGATAGGCGCACCACTACCCCATTCGCCGGGCCGCACAGGCTACGGCACGATTCACCGGCCGCCTTTCTCGACGGGTGTTGCCTCTTGCGAACCGTGGTCACCCACAGCGGTGCGGCGCTGGCGGCCCGGGCCGCCATAGACCGGACTCCCGGAGCAACCTTCGCAGCGGTTGTCACCGGTTCGGTACCGACCCTCGAAGAAATGAGGCGCGTGGGGCGGTTGCTGCCGCGGGGTATTCGCTTGTTGACGTTGCGCTGTGGCGCGGACCTTCCCGAGGCGGGGTTCCGCTCCGGCGAGGCCTCTCACGTAGACCTTCCCGCCCTAACGCGTCTCCCAGAGTTGCTGCGGCAGGTGGCAAGGCCGTGACCGGGGGCGTGTCGGTCGAGCGCGCACGGCGTCAGGTGCGGTCCAAGCGCGGGAGACGCCTTGGTTTGCGCGATGTGGCGGACACTGTGGCCGTGACGGTGTTGGCATCTGCGGCGACATTGCCCCTGATCCCTGTGTTCGGCACGTGGTGGGCGCTGGCAGGAAGCGCACTGGGTGCCGTAGCGGGCGCGTGTGTCGCCGCGGCCACATCGCGCCTCGGGCGGTCCCTAACCTCGACCATCGCGCTTGGAGCGGTGGCCTACGCGTTGCTCGGGCCAGTTGTCGCCGCGCCCCAACTCACGTTGGCAGGAGGAGTTCCCACCGGTGCGTCCCTATCGTGGCTGGTGGAAGCGAGCGTTTCGGTGTGGCGCGAACTGATCACTTTGACCGTGCCAGTCGGCGCCGGCGGCGGGTTCCTCCTGGCTCCTTTCCAGGTCGCGTACGTAACCACCGTGGTTGGCGTGAACCTAACCCTGCGCTGCCGTCCGGCAATAGGACTGACCGCTTTGGCGCTGCCCGCCGGAGTCTTACTCCTTTCGACTCTCGAGTGTGCCCGGGTGGCGGTGGCGCCCTTGGCCTTTGGTAGCGCTTGGGCCATTGTCGCTGCGCTGTGGGCGGCATTTCGTACCGGCCGATTCACACCCCAACGCAAGGTGGCGCTGGTGGTTTGCATGGCCGTAGGTGCAGGCGGTGCCCTACTGGGTTCGGCGGGGGCCCAGGCCCTCCACACCAGGTTGGTGCTACGTGACGTGATCGAGCCTCCATTCGACCCCAAGGACTATCCGTCTCCTTTGGCCGGTTACCGCCACTACGTCAAGGATCTGCGAGAAGTCCCTTTGGCGCGCGCCCAGGGACTACCGGTGGGCGGCACCATACGCCTGGCGGCGATGGATTCCTTCGATGGGACGGTCTGGAATGTCTCTGGATCCGAGGCGAGCGCGTCCGGCGAGTTCCACCGCATCGGCACGGTGGTCGACACCGAAGACGCTGTATCCGCCAGCGCGCCCGGAGAGCGTCAATGGAACGTTCACATCGCGGCGCTGCACGCCGAAGGGGTGTGGTTGCCGGTTGTCGATGGGCTTGCGGGGATCGAGTTTGCCGACCCGAACGCGGTGGGTTTGAGCGAACAGGTTCGCTACAACGCCGCAACCGGCACGGCCGTGTTTCCCCGCGGGGTCCCGTCTCAGCTCGAATACACCGTCGCCGCCGCGTCGCGGCCCCCACCCGACCGCGAGGCCCTGGCCAAGGCCAAAGCGGCCGATGTGGTGCTGCCCGAGCCCCAGTCCGTACCAGATGTGGTCCGCGTTGCCGCTGGACAGTATGCCGCCGAGGCCGCCACCGCCGGACAGATGGCGATGGCTCTCGAACAAGGATTGCGCGAAGACGGATTCTTCTCCCACGGCCAAGTCAACGAGGCCGTCGGCGGCTATCCATCTCTCGCTGGGCACGGCGCCGATCGCGTCTCCGCATTTCTGACCACGACCCCAATGGTCGGCGATGCCGAACAGTATGCCTCAACGATGGCGTTGATGGCGCGCTCACTTGGACTTCCCGCCCGCGTAGTCCTAGGGTTCGCGCCCTTCGCCGAGGACCGCACGGATACTCGTACCACGGACTCGGAGACCGCAGAGTTCCTGACCCTAACCGGAGACAACATCGAGGCTTGGGTCGAGATATGTTTCGATCGCCTCGGCTGGGTTGCCTTCTTTCCGACACCCAACCAGGATAAGACGCCGCGTGAGCAAACCCAGGACCAGCGGCCCGAGCCTCAGCCTCAGATCGTCCAACCCCCCATCGAAGACCGACGCCCCGCCGAACCCGACGAGGCCGATAGAGAGGCCGCCGACACTCGCCCGCAGGAGCCTCCTCCGCTGCCCGAACCGGAGCCTAGCCGCTCACCCTGGCTGGCCGTTGCCGCCGCGTGCGCGGTTCTATTGTTCGCATTCGGCCCGCCGGGCGCGATCTGGCTGGCAAAATCGCTGCGTACACACCGCCGGGCCCACCGGGGCTCACCATTGCGCCGAATTCAAAACGGTTGGACCGAATTCATCGACACCGCTAAAGACTCGCGCATTGCGTTGCCGCGCCATGCCACCCGTCGGGAGATCGTGGCCGCGATCTCCCCCGCCCACCCAGACATCGCCCCAGCGCTTGCTTTGTTGGCCAACCACGCCGATTACGCCGAGTTCTCGTTCCAGTCCCCGCAACACCAAACCGCCGAATGGTATTGGGGGACCCTGCGTCAAACCCTTCACTCCCTGCGCACCCGCCAAACTCAGCGCCAACGTCTCACCGCTCGTATCGCCACTCAATCCCTGCGGCGTCGCAAGCCACACCCCTAGACCCTAGCCGGTTAGGTTACGACCACTTTGAGTCTTCCCGAAGATTTCTTCGCGATCTTCGCCGATCCCGTATACACGGCCTTGACCGTGTAAGAGCCCCTTGCCAGTGTTGGTAACTTGACCGTGACTCGGCCTTTCGCTTTCGCTTTCAGCGCCACGCTCTTCGACAGGCCCTTACCCCATGAGACCACTACCTTGCCTGTCGGATTCAGGCCCTTGGCCCGCACTGCCACATCAACTCTCACTCTATCTGACACACTCACGGACCGGGGTGCATTCACCTTAACGCTCGCGACAGCTTGAGACACCCGAACACCGACCACCTTGGAGACCGCATCGCCCAACACTCCATCGCCCACGTAGCCTAATCGCAACTTATAGGACCCGACCGCCAGACCGGTCAACGTCACCCTTCGCTTCAGGCCCGACCAGGCCTTATCGCCCTTACCCTGTGCGACCTTGACCGCCTTGCCTACCTTCGCTTTCGCCTTGCTCACACCACCGCCGACCGGCTCCAACAAATACCCCACATTCCCGGCATTCACTTTCGCTCTCCTGCCCTTCCCCAGCACTGTCACCACGACAACCAGCTTCCCTCCCGCAGATATGCGCCTCTTGCTTACCATCCCGACCGAGACCCGCACCCGGCCAACGCCCCCGGCCGAAACGAGTTCCCGCGACCCAACCACCGAGCGCCACACTGGCGGCGGGGCACCGCCCGCACCGATCTCATCCGAAATGCCGCTATCTGGCATAGACGCTGCCGGCGAAGGGACCGGCGCATCCACCACTCGCACCTCCCCCAGTCGATGCGACACTGATGCAAACACGTCGTCGCCCTCATACGCCACATCAACCCCGTACGATCCGACACCCACACCTTCAATGGGCAGCGATACGGCCCCACCCGCGTCTAACCCGACCCGCTTCGAAACCGACCCCACCCGCACAGTCACATTCCCGCTGGGAACCACAGAACCAACACCACCAAGACTCACCGACACCGATATCGCGCTGCCAACCGCAATCTCACCCGCCAACACTCTACCCGACAAAGACGGAACCTTCCGCGGCACCGACAGCAGCACCGCTTTACTCCTCGCGCTCCCAACGGATCCCAACCCCAATTGCCCGGAACTGTTGCGGCCGAATCCGTATAGCCTACCCGCCGAAGATACCGCCATCGAATGACTATTGCTGGCCACACGGACAATTGTTCCACTGCCCAAACCGGGCCAGGACGGCAACCTCACCGGCGACACCTGATCCACCTGCGAGCCAATGCCCAACTCCGCACTCGAGTTGAGCCCGCACCCGTATACAATACTTTGCTCTGTCAACGTGAACGCTGACGCCCTCTTGCCCGACATTGCAATCACGCGATCATTTCCTAAGTTCGACCACGCTGGCAGCAAGGTAGGCCAAACTTGCGTGATTGTATTCCCTAGACCCATGACGCCATAACCCCCAGAACCGAACCCATACATCTGGCCGGACTCAGTCAACGCTAGCGTGAAGCCCATACCCGCCAAGACCTGAATCACTCTATCGGATGACGGGCCAGGCAGCGGGGAGATGGACGCTACTGGATACGGCTGTGGCGAGAGCGAACCGATGCCCAACTGGCCAACGCCGTCACTGCCGAACCCGTACACCCTTCCGCCCTGAGTCAGTGCCAGAGAGTGCGTGTCCCCAGCATCGATTTGAATGATTCTATCCGAGTCCGGGCCTGGCCAACGAGTCAGTCTTACCGGAAGCGACTGATTCACAGTGGAACCGATACCCAGCTGGCCATAGTTATTGAACCCGACCGCATACACCTTCCCTCCGTTGGTCAGCGCCAACGAATGCCTGAAGCCGGCGGCGATCTGCACAATCTTATCCGAACCCAACCCCGGCCAATCCGTGACCTGCGCAGGCGACGACTGATCGACTTGCGACCCAATCCCCAACTGACCAAACGCGTTGTCCCCAAATGCGTACACCTTCCCACCGTGCGTCAACGCCAACGAGAAGAGAGCTCC
>JAIRXV010000102.1 GCA_031268115.1 Bifidobacteriaceae bacterium | reverse complement strand
TGGCTGTCGGCATACCCGCCCGGAGTCCCGGCGGATGTCCCAGAGCCGACCGATCCCCTCCATGTCGCGCTGGAACAGGCCGCTCTGGTCTATCCAAACAGGCCCGCACTGGACTTCTTCGGCCGGCGCACCACGTACGCCCAGCTGTGGGACCAAGTGCTGGTGGCGGCCCAGGCCTTGGCGGATCGGGGTGTGGGCCGCGGCAGCGTTGTCGCCTTGGCCTTGCCGAACTGCCCGCAGCATGTGGTCGCCTTCTACGCCGTGGCCAGGTTGGGTGGGATCGTGGTGGAGCACAATCCCACGTATGGCGCCGCGCAGTTCGCTGAGCAGCTCGCGGATTGCGGCGCCGGGCACGTCATCGTCTGGGACAAGGTTGCGGCCACTGTCGCCAGCGTGGTGGATCAGGGGCAGGTAGATGTCATCGCCGTCAACATGGCCGCGGCGATGCCTCTGCCGCAACGCCTTGCGCTGCACGCCCCAATACCCAAGGCCCGCCGCCTGAGGCGCGAGTTGACGGGCAAGGTGGGGGCCGGCATCGTGCGGTGGGAGAATTTGATGCGAGGACAAAGCCGATTGGACGATGCCGTTCAGGGTCCAGCCGTGGGCGATGTCGCTGCGTTGCAATACACCGGCGGCACCACCGGCACACCTAAAGGCGCCATACTGACCCACGCCAATCTGGCCGTGAATGCCACCCAATCGGTTGCGTGGGTGCCCGGGCTAGTGCGCGGTGAGGAGGTTTTCTACGGTGCATTGCCGTTCTTCCATGCCTTCGGCCTAACCCTTTGCCTGACGGTGCCCGTGCGGGTGGGTGGACTGTTGGTGATCTTTCCGAAATTCTCTGTTGGTCTAGTGGTGGCGGCCCAGCGGAGAATCCCCGGCACTTTTTTCCCGGGGGTTGCCCCCATGTTCGAACGCCTGGTGGACGCTGCCGCCCGCAGCAAACGCACTCGCCGCGCGATAGATCTGACGAGCTTTCGGCATTCGATCAGCGGGGCGATGGCGATACCCCAGCAGGTGGCCCAGCGCTGGGAGGACGCAACCGGCGGCATGTTGATCGAGGGATACGGACTGACGGAAACGTCGCCCATCGCCGTCGGCAATCCGGCCTCGGAATACCGCCGACCCGGCACGTTGGGTCTGCCATTCCCTAACACGCACATCCGGATCGCCGATTTGGAACGTCCGGAACACGATGCGACGCCAGGCGAATCGGGGGAACTGTGGATCCGGGGGCCACAAGTATTCGCCGGTTATTGGAACCGCCCAGAAGAAACCGCGCAATGCCTCACATCAGACGGTTGGTTCCGCACGGGGGACGTGGTGGTGCGCGATCCGGATGGCCTTGTTCGCCTGGTCGACAGAATCAAAGAAGTGATCATCACTGGCGGTTTCAACGTCTACCCATCGCAGGTCGAAGACCGCCTCGCGTTGATGCCCGAAATTGCCGAGGTGGCCGTGGTGGGCATCCCGCAGGGCGACCTGGGCGAGAGAGTGGTTGCCGCCGTGGTTCTTCGCGCCAGCGCCAAACTGGACCTCGCCCAGGCGCGGGCGTGGTGTTTGGACCACTTGGCTCGCTACGCCATCCCCAAACAGCTAGTGCTCATGACCGAACTCCCCCGATCCCAAGTGGGCAAGGTGCTCAGGCGTGTGGTGAAGCATCAAATCTTGGCCGCCAAAGCGGCATCGCAATAGGCTGATGGGCGCCCACCCGCCAATCGCCAGCCGGCCGGGCGCCCGTTGGGTAGCGCCCAAACGGTCCGGCCGCTGCCCCAGTCCCGCAACGCTCCATCGCCAACCGGGCCCAGCACCCGCCTCCGCCCCACCTCAGATCAGACGGTGTGTCCAGCCATGCCGGTCCTCGATACGACCGTACTGAATGTCGGTCAGTTCGGCGCGAACCGACATGGTTAGCTCGCCCGCCCCGCCATCGCCCACCTCGACCTCGAAGTCATCGCCTTTGAGCCGGCCCACCGGGGTCATCACCGCAGCTGTTCCGCACGCGAAGACCTCGGCCACTCGGCCGGTCCGCGCGCCATCGACCACCTCAGCCAACGCCACCGGCCGCTCCGCCACATCAACGCCGCGATCGGCCAGGAGTTGCAGGATAGAGGACCGGGTGACGCCTTCAAGGATGGTCCCGGAGATTGGCGGGGTGGCGGCCGTGCCGTCGTCGAAAACGACCACGATGTTCATCCCGCCCAGTTCTTCCAAGTATTCTCCGCGCACTGCATCCAGGTAAAGCACCTGTTCGCAACCGTGGGCGTAGGCGGATTCTTGGGCCGCCATCGCCCCCGCATAGTTGCCGCCGCATTTGGCGGAACCAGTGCCACCGGGACCGGCGCGGTGCGTGGTCCGCTCAACCCATATACCCACTGGCGCAACCCCGTTGGCGAAATAGGAGCCCACCGGGGACGCGATGAGGAAGAACTCGACGGTGTGGCTCGGCCGCACGCCGATGAAGGCTTCGGTTGCGAACATGAATGGCCGCAGGTAGAGGGATGTGTCCGCCCCGGCCGGAACCCAGGCGCGGTCTTCCCGCACCAGCGCCTCAATCGCGCCCAGGAAATCCTTCGGGTCCAGTTCCGGCAGTGCCAGGCGGCGCGCCGAACGCGTGAAGCGTTCGGCGTTGGCCGTCGGCCGGAACGTCCAGATCGAATCGTCCGCGTGGCGGTACGCCTTGAGCCCTTCGAAGATCTCCTGGGCGTAGTGGAGCACTGCGGCCGCCGGGTCTAGCGCGATCAGCCCGTAGGGCACTACGCGCCGGTCGGACCAGCCCTCGCCCGCCGTCCAGCTGAGACGTGCCATGTGGTCGGTGAACGCCAACCCGAACGCGGGATGGGCTAGTTCGGCCTCGCGTTCGGCGTTAGTGCGGGGATTGGGGTTGGGCTCCACGGCGAACGCGTGAGCCCCATTGGTCGAAGCGGTCATCTGTGGTCTGGCCTTTCCTGTAGAAGTGGTCGCGTCGGTTCTGAACCTCACGTTGCGCGCAGGCGTTGGACGATGGCGTCCCCCACCTCACGCGTGGAACGCCGCCCGTTCCCGCGCCCAGCCAGATCTCCGGCGGCGGCGGCCTCGACCGCCGCAGCAGGAGCGTCGAGGCCGAGGTGGGCGAGCAGCAGCGAGACGGACAGGATGGCGGCGGTCGGGTCCGCGATGCCCTGCCCGGCGATGTCCGGGGCCGATCCGTGGACGGGTTCGAACATGGACGGGAAGGCCCGCTCGGGGTTGATGTTGCCAGATGCAGCGAGTCCAATCCCGCCTACCACGGCGGCCGCCAGATCGGTGATTATGTCCCCGAACAGGTTATCGGTCACTATCACGTCGAATCGGGTCGGGTCGGTAGCGAGGAAGATCGTGGCGGCGTCGACGTGGAGGTAGTCCGCGGTGACGGTCGGGTATTCCGCGCCGATCTCCTCGACCGTTCGGCGCCACAGGTGCCCGGCGTGGACGAGCACGTTGTGTTTGTGTACCAGGGTGAGGTGGCGCCGTTCCCGCCGGGCGGCTCGTTCGTAGGCGTCGCGTACGGCGCGCCGGGCGCCGTACGCGGTGTTGATGGAGACTTCGGTGGCGATCTCGTGCTCGGTTCCGGTCCGCACGGCCCCACCGTTGCCGACATAGGGCCCTTCGGTGCCCTCGCGCACCACCACGAAATCGATCGGCCCGGGGCTCGCCAGGGGCGATCCGACGCCCGGGTAGAGCTTGGCCGGGCGCAGGTTGATGTACTGGTCAAGGGCGAATCGAAGC
>JAIRXV010000082.1 GCA_031268115.1 Bifidobacteriaceae bacterium | reverse complement strand
CCGGCGGCGCACGGTCGCGACTTCTTCTGCTGAAGGGGAACCCCAGGCCGAGGGGCCAGGTGGTGAATCGACGCCTCGCCCGGCGGCTGAGCCTGGCGGCCAGCTGGCCGCATCGCGGTCCCCGGACGGGTTGGCCCACTCCTCGCCTCCCCCGGCGGCGGAACCAGCCGGGAAGACCCCAACGGTGTCGGCCCGTAAACGCCGCACCCGTTCCACGGATATCGCGTCCGCCCCCAGCGTTTCGTTGAGCGAGCGGCCAGCGCCCGCGCTTCCGCCCACGGAACGCCCCGCACCGCCGGTGGCCGCCGATGGCGCGCCCCGCCTACCCATGACGGCGCTCCTCTTTCAAGCTCCCGAACCGGTGTTCACGCCCCCAGCGCCGCGGCCACCTGAGCCTTCACGGGTCGAGGAAACCGAACAGGGCCTGGAGGGCAAGAAGGCCCGGGGTGTAGGCAAGTCGAAGGACGGGCACAAGGCGTCCCGGTCGCCCGCGCCCGAGCCCGCGCCGCCGAGCGAACCCCAAGGCGAACCGACCCCGGACGCTGGGGAGGACGCGGCCGGTCGGCCGCGGCGGCGAGGGGCGCGTGGCAAGGGCGGCAAAGGGCGCGCCAAGACCGAAGCGGTGAGCGTCAGCGTTGAGGGGGGGCCGCCATCGTCCGATGATGGCGAAGAGGACGACTCCGGGGACTCTGGCACCCTCAGGCGGCGGCGCCGGCGGCGGCGTGAGACCCGCGGCTCCGATGCCCCGATCGATGAAGTCACCGCCCTGTCGGGTTCAACCCGCCTCGAAGCCAAACGCCAGCGGCGGCGCGAGGGTCGCGACGCGGGCCGGCGCCGGCCAGTCATCACCGAATCGGAGTTCTTGGCTCGACGCGAATCGGTCAACCGAATCATGGCGGTACGGGAACTAGATGGCCTCACTCAAATAGCCGTATTAGAAGACGGCGTGCTGGTGGAGCACTACCTCTCCCGCCACGCACAATCCACGATGGTGGGCGATGTCTACCTTGGGCGAGTCCACAATGTGTTGCCGTCCATGGAAGCGGCATTTGTGGATATCGGTAAGGCGCGCAATGCGGTGCTTTATGCGGGCGAGGTCAACTGGGACGCCGCTGGAATGTCCGGACAGCCCCGGCGGATCGAAGACGCCCTCAAGTCCGGCGATTCGGTGATGGTGCAAGTGACCAAGGATCCCATTGGGCATAAGGGCGCCCGACTGACTTCGCAGATCACGTTGGCGGGCCGGCATATGGTGCTTGTCCCAAGCGGTGGGATGACGGGGATTTCAAGGAAACTACCAGATGTTGAACGAACTCGGTTGAAGAAGCTGCTAAAGAAAATCGTCCCGGCCGGCTCAGGCGTCATCGTGCGCACGGCCGCGGAAGGGGCTAGCGAGGCCGAATTGACCGCAGATATGGCCCGGCTCGTAGAGCGGTGGAATCAGATTCAGTCTCGCTGCGCTAAGGCGCACGCACCGGCGCTACTCAAGGGCGAGCCCGATATCGCGATCAGGGTCATACGGGACGTGTTCAATGAAGATTTCACGTCCCTCGCAGTTCAAGGCCAAGGTGTGTGGAATCAGATCTCTTCCTATATCGGGGAAATCGCGCCCGATCTGGCTGGGCGTATGGAGCAATGGACCGGACCCGCCGATGTGTTTGCCCAGTATCGGATAGACGAGCAACTGCTCAAGGCCATGGACCGCAAGGTGTGGCTGCCCTCGGGCGGCTCGTTGGTTATAGACCGAACCGAAGCGATGACCGTGGTCGATGTGAATACGGGAAAGTTCACCGGTTCGGGCGGAACGCTCGAAGAAACCGTCACGCGCAACAACTTGGAGGCAGCAGAAGAG
Organism: Bifidobacteriaceae bacterium; assembly: GCA_031268115.1. Taxonomy (GTDB): domain Bacteria; phylum Actinomycetota; class Actinomycetes; order Actinomycetales; family WQXJ01; genus JAIRRT01. Next base: position 1,251 of record JAIRXV010000082.1, on the reverse strand, counting down.
ATCGTGCGACAGCTTAGGCTACGCGATATCGGTGGGATTATCGTGATCGACTTCATCGACATGGTCTTGGAATCCAACCGCGACCTGGTGTTGCGCCGGCTGGTCGAATGTCTGGGACGGGATCGCACGCGCCATCAGGTGGCCGAGGTCACGTCCCTCGGCTTGGTGCAAATGACTCGCAAGCGCATGGGCCAAGGACTGATCGAGGCGTTCAGTGAGGTTTGCGAGGCGTGCCATGGCCGTGGCTACATCGTCACGGCCGATGCCGAGGGGGCACCAGAGGCGAAGCGGAACACATCGGCGCCGTCCGGGGGCGACACTGAGCGCAAACCGAAACGCAATCGGGGCGGCAAGAAGAAAGACAAGGAAAAGGGGAAAGACAAGTCCGCCGTGGCCGTACCCGTCCTCAGCGAGGCCCCGGCAAGTATCAAAGCGACACTCGCGTCAATCGCAGCCGCGGCGACTCAACAGCATCACGTCGAGACAACACCCGACGATGGGTTCGGGAGGGATCTGGCCTCAGGCGGGGGTACGCCATCGGCGGGAGCCGATGGCGCCGCACCGGAAGTGGCTCCCGCGCCGCGGGCACGTGTCCGGCGCAAAGCAACGGCCCCGGCCGGTCCACCTGCGGGTTCGTAGCCGGATGCGCTCTAGGACGGTTCTTATGGGCGCGCGGTGCTTGTGGGGTATCGTGCGTGGCGGCGGTAACCTGGGTTCGCGGCGGATTGGGGCGAACCAGAGGGCCTGAATGTCGCGTCCGTTGTGTTCGCTGCGAAGGTCGCTCGGAGAAGCACCCAAGTGGGACTCAGGCTGGCCGCTGGCGCCCGTGAGTGGGCGGTCTTGGTCGGGTCCACGCCCGAAGACCAGGCGAAGAGTGACCAATGAACGCAGGTCGGGGCGTGAATTTGGGGAATGAGCGGCTCAGGGGTCTATTGGGATCCCCACGGAGTTCCTGGGTTGGCTTCGGTGTTTCGTGTGGACTGCGGGGAGGGAATCCTCGTCTCATTCGTCAAAGCTCCACCGACCAGCGGCTGGGAGCTCGGTGAATTGCGGCCCGATAACGGCCTCAGCTGGCGGCAGCGGGCGCTTAGGAATCGTTGTCCAGCCAAGTCGGTGAATTGCCGTCGGGCGACCGCGCCAGCTGAGGCGGGCGGACCGGCCGAAACACGGCAACTCCCGGACAGGGAAATCACGTGGCCACGGGCAGGGACCAGTCTTGGCCACCTAGCTACCTTTGTTGCTGAAACGTGT
>JAIRXV010000032.1 GCA_031268115.1 Bifidobacteriaceae bacterium | reverse complement strand
TCCTGCCGGTCCCGCTGGTCCTGCCGGTCCTGCCGGTCCCGCTGGTCCTGCCGGTCCCGCTGGTCCTGCCGGTTCGGGGTCGGGTTCTGCGGCCCCGCGCCCACCCGCTGACCCTCTTTCCCCCCGTGCTTCCGGCCCGTGCCCACCCGTTCACCCCAACGCCCCCCCCGCCCCGGCGCCACTTCCGGCGCGCGGTTCGCGCGCGCGCGCCGCGCTGGTGGCGCGAGCGCTTCGCCTCGACTCCGGGCCTTCGCCTGTCCCAATTGCCGGTGTGGTCGGTTCCAAAGGCAAGGGCACCGCTGTGCTCTACGCCGCCGCGACCCTGGCGGCGGCTGGCTTGCGGGTTGGGTCCATCGCTTCCCCTGGCCTGCGCTCCGGCCGGGACCGCATCCGGATCGACGGGGCCGCCCTCAGCCCGGCCGACTACCGCATCGCCGCTCAGATCGCCGCCTCAGCCCTGGCCGAGCTGCCGCCCCCGGCGTCACCGGCGGATTATGTCGCTCCCGCCGCCCTCTACTTGCTTGCGGGGGTGAGGTTCTTGGCGAGCCGGTGCGATGTCATCGTCGCGGAGGCGGGAATAGGTGGGGCAAGCGATGAACTCTCGCTGCTTCCGCTCACCCACTTGGCGGCGACCGTTGCGTTCCTGGAGCATACGGCGCTGCTCGGTCCTACGGTCCGGATGATCGCCGCTGACAAGGTGGGCGCCGCCGGGGCGCACACGCGGGCTATCTGCTTCCTGGACGATGCCGGTCCCCTCGCCGCCGCCGCCCGCCGCCGAGCCGTGCGGCTGGGTGCGGAGGCGTGCGCGGTGGAGCCGCCGGCATCGGTGGGTTTGAGCGAGCGCAACGCCCAGTTGGGGATCGCGTTGGGGAGGCTGATCGCCAGCGGGCTTGGACACGAATTGGACCCGGGGCGGCTGTCTCGCGTGTTGGCGAGCGTACGCAACCCGGGGCGAGGTTCGGCGCATCTTGGGCCAGAGGGTGGGCGCGTCATCGTCGATTCTGCGATCACGGGGGAGGGGCTGACGGCGGCGCTGGCATTGGCGCGCGAGCGTTGGGGCGGCCGGCCGGACCGCATTCTCGTGTCGTTGCCCGCGGATAAGGACACGCGGGGATTCGAATCGGTTTTGGCTCCGCACCGCGACCGGGTGGTTTTTGTCGCTCTGGCGAACACCCACCTGGTCTTTCCGTCGCAAATAGCATGGGCCGGCCGATACGCCACCGATTCCGATCTGCCCAACCTGCTCCGTGGCGGCGACATCCTCGCCGTGGGTACGGCACTGTTTACGGGGGCGGTCCTTTCGACGCTCAATGTCTCAACCGAGACCTTGTTCCGCTCCGCCTGATTCGGACTGGTCTACCCCCTGAGATTCATGGCCGGGACCGAGACGGGTTGCCGTGCGTCTTTTCACGCACGATGCCGGTCCCACTTCCGGGTGGAACATCCCGGACCGTGTGATCGGTGGTGTTGGCGTGGGCCATCCGTACTGAGGGCACTCAGCACTAACACGGCGCGATCAGCGGCCACGGCGATCCGACACTCCTACGGCCGGCGATCCCGGGCCTCATTTGGAGCCTGGACGGATTGGCGGTAGACGGAACGCGACTTTCGCGGATTTGGCGGCGTTCGCGTTGCCCATGAACTGTGCGGTCAACCTGTTCTGCTTGGACACCGACAGCTTACCCCTGTCGAGTGTCACCCACACCCGCGACGAACTGGTCACCGTTGCCTTACCGACCACCGCGTCACCCAAACGAACAACCACCTTCCCGCCCTTCAACCCGCCACGAGACACCACATCGACCCGCACCCGCCCCTGATCCCCAGACGGCACAACCACCTGACCAACCGACGACACAGCCCTACCCGACAACCGGGCCGCACCATACGCAGGCGTCGAACGCCACGACACCCCATCTACGAAAGCCCAGCCCTTCCCTAGTTTCGCTACCCAATCCCCACCCAATTCCTCCTTGTTCTCGTTCATCACATCCTTATACAGCATTGCCTGCAAGTTCCCATCGGACAACAACAACACCCCGCCACGTAAGAACTTCAACGGCTTCACTCCCTTCGCGAACCGTGTCACGGCCCCACTGCCGGCCCACACCACCGAACGCGGAGCATCCCCCAAACTCACCACCGCACCATCGGACCGAGCAAACAACGACGCCGACCCACTCAAATACACGTCAGTGAAACGAACACCATCGGGTAGCCTCGGCACCCGACGCAACACCCGGTCCACCTCAGACAGCGAACCGTCCACGACAAAGAAATGAACCTCACCGGCCGAATCCAACACCGCAGACCGACTCCCCCCACGGGCGACCTTCACTGGCACCACACCCGAAGGCAAACCCAAATCGATCTGCGTCGCGATCTGACCCCGCAGCTCGCCATACAACCACACCACATCCAACACACCATCAGACCTAGCAAGAACCCCCACCGTACTCTCGCCCATCTGAGTCGCACCGCCCACCACATAGCTCACACCATCAGGCGGCGTATATAAAACCAGCTCCTCATCGCCTTGCGCCGCGACCACACCATCGGACCTCACATACAGCAGGATCTCGTTCGCCCTCACCACGTTCACAAACCTCACCCCAGGCGGCAACACCGGAACTTGGAGACGCGGCTCAGCATCCAAACCCTGCCACTTCGGAGTACAAGGATGGTCATACACCCGCCGACAGCCCCACAGCTGCGCGTTACCATCCTTACTCAAGAACCCCACCGCGTCGCTCGAGAGGAACAGAGACACAAAACACTGATCCGTGGGCACCCGCATGGCGTGACGGATCTCACCGCCCCACGAGGCACCATGCCCACCCCACACCAACCGTTCGATGCACTCACCAGCGCCAGTCACGCCCCTGACGGCTTCCGTCCCAACACCGGCCATGACCGGCTCGACAGCGTTCCCAGGCGCGCCCGGCACCGCAACGAGGCCAACGCACACCACCCACACCACCGCCAACAAACGACCCGACATTCGCGGTCCCGCTTCAGTAGAGCCCGCAATTGGCTTCGGGAAATGATTACGGCGCATTGAACCCCTACTTTCACCGATATCATCCGATGGTCAGAAGCTCGCACACTATCAAGGTATGTCACCAGACGATTCTGCAACGCCCCAGACCGCGAGCCCCCCGCACCGGGCTTCCACTTGTAGAAGACATAATCGTAAATGACAGTCTCGCCATACTTGACGTTTCGGGTAGCATACAACCCCGAACAGACTCGGTCGCTGTCGTCTTCGTTGTCTTCGTCAACGTCGAAGGTACCTTCTTGTTTCAGTTCAAGCCGGGTATCGGTGTATCCTTTGTTTGCTAGCGCCAGGGCGGGGCTTGCGAACTCGGCCCGGTATCGGGAGTTGAAATCGCCCATGAGCACTACTGGGATGAATGAACTCTTTCTGCAGGTGTTTCCCTCGTCGCCGTCTTCGCATCTTTTTTTCCACGCGTTGCGTCCCTTGCTCTCAACAAGATCGGCGAGGGTCTTAGCCATTTTGGTTTCATACTGCCGCCAGCGCGCATTGTTGGCGTCCGTATCGGCCCCTTTGAAACAGACAGCGGAATAGCAGCGAATATGTGTTGAGGTGACCGCGACGTATTCGGACCGGTGTTTGGTGGTCTTGTTCTTCTTCAACACCGCCCACGGGTACGCTTTTTGGTGGTCCTTCACCCACTTGTTTACCGAGTCTTTGGTGACGAGTCTGCTCTC
>JAIRXV010000507.1 GCA_031268115.1 Bifidobacteriaceae bacterium | reverse complement strand
GCCGACATACTCAACGTCACCTCCATCGCCGGCCATGTGGTCTCTGAGTTCGGCGCGGGCTACAACGCCGCCAAATTCGCTGAACACGCCTTGACTGCGGCGCTGCGCTTGGAACTCGCGGGTGAACCGCTGCGCGTCATCGAAGTCGCGCCGGGCATGGTCAAGACGGAAGAGTTCCTGTTGACCCGTTTCTCAGGCGACGCCGCGCGGCGCGATGACGTGTATCGCGACATTCCAGACACCCTCACGGCCGATGACATCGCGCGGGAGATCGTTCACGCGATCGAGCTGCCCGCCCACGTGGACCTCGACTTCGTGCTAGTCAAACCCGTCTCGCAGCCTGCCACCTGGAAACTCGTCCGGCGCCCGCTGCGCGTGGCGGACGCCGAATGACCCGTCCAACCCAAGGTGGAGCAAGGGGCTACGCCACGCCGACAACTCGGGCGAGGGCCGGCATCGTCGGGGAGTTGGGGCAGTGAATCCAGCCGTCGCAGTTGCCACCGGACGTGACCTGCCGACCGCTCCAACGTTCCTCGGTGTCAGCCTCAAGATGTACTTCGACCACGACACCACGCTCGAATGGACCAAGGCGATCCTCGACATCGTGACCGCTCGTCCCGGCCTGGAGGACGATGTCGAAGTCGCCGTAATCCCGAGTTTCCCTTCGCTTCAGGCCGTGTCTCGCCTCGCAAACCCCCTCGGGGTGCAGGTGGGAGCGCAGAACCTATCCGAACACCTCGACGGCCCATACACCGGCGAGGTCAGTTGGCGCAGCCTCGTCCAGGTGGGCTGCCGCTATGTCGAGATCGGTCACTCCGAGCGGCGCACCCTGTTCGGGGAGACCGATCAGATTGTCGCAGCGAAGACGGCCGTCGCTTGGAGCGCCGGCCTCGTTCCGTTGCTCTGCCTAGGTGAGGCACGTCGCCAAGCGCCCGACGAGGCCGCATCGCAATGCGTCCAACAACTCGCCGACGCTATCCCCACGACCCCACCGCTAGGCCAGCCCGAACTTGTCATCGCCTACGAACCGAGGTGGGCGATCGGCGCTGAGCGGGCCGCGTCCGCCGACCATATCGGCCGCGTGGCACATTCCCTCCACCGATGGATGGCGCAGCACCGCCCGGCCGTAGCGGTAAGGGTCATATACGGTGGCACCGCGGGGCCGGGGCTCCTCTCCCGCCTCCCGCCGTGCGTCGATGGGCTGTTCCTGGGCCGCCTAGCGCACGAACCCACCGTGTTCGCCGAAGTCTTGGACGAGGCCGTCGCCCGAGCGGTCGCGGCCCGCCGGACCGCGTGAGGGGTCCGATGACGGCGCGCCACGTGCAGCACTTGGCCGCTACGGCCACCGCTATCGATCCGGTCCGATGCGGGCGCCGGTGGCCATCGGCAGGTCCGCCAAGCCACCCAAGTCGGTGGCGGGAGCCGCGGGGCCGAACGGCAACACCACCAGTGAGGTGTCCAGCGTCATCGCCATGCCGGTCACCCGCTGGACGGGGACCGTGTCGCGCCGGCCCAATTCGGTGTTGGCGATGGCCGAACGGGTGATCCCGTACCCCAACTGTTTGGTGCGGGCCGCTAACCGTTCCGCGTTGTGACCGGATCCCGCGTCCTAGACGCCGCTTATTGGTAGGCCGAAGCTGGGGCCGTTGCTTGCGCGGCCAACTGGGGGCGCCGATGAAGGAACCTTTATCGCAGATCTCCCGCGAATGCCTATCAAGCGTTGCGTTCCGGTGCGGTGCTCGCCGATAGTGGCAGGGTCTGGCCTTGCTCACCGCGCAACCAGCGAGTTTTCACCTTGCGGCAACACCGACACCTGAAACGACTAGGAGCCCCATCCATGCAGTTCGCGAAGCGCATCCCCGAAACTCGACCACGCGCATCGGCCGTCCTGTCCGCCTTGGCGATCGCGCTCTTGGCGGCTCCGGTCGCCGCAGTTCCTGCGCATGCGGCCACGGGAACAATGGATATTGGCGGGCAAATCCAGGTGAGCCTGGCGACTGACCAGGCCGGCACAGGCTGGACGTGGACGGCCGCCACTGACACGTTGAGCCTGGACAGCACCTACCCCGGGAGTCGTATCGGGTTTTGGGGCGAGGCCGACACCATCAATCTGGTGTATTCCGGGGACGTCGCTGTCGGGGATACGACCGGCAGCAGCGCCATCATCGCCTACGGTGGCCTCAACATCGCGGGCAGCGGCGGAACGCTGAGCCTTTCGTCAAACGGGTTTGTTCTGACTGCGCAGAAGAGCCTGAATATCACCGGCGGAACCCTCAACGTTGTGGCCACCGGGGCGAACGCGGGTACGGTCACAGTCCTGGACGGGAGTTTCACGATGTCGGGCGGGACACTGAACATCATGACCCCGGGCGGCGGGGCAAGCCAAGGTCTGCGGACACAATCTGGTGGGGACATTTCCATAACCGGCACGGCTACTGTCACCACAACCACACCGACAGGCGCCCATGCCATTGCCGCTGACGGCGAGGTCTGGATCGGCGGCAACGCGACGGTCAGTGTGGCCAGTTCCGGGAACCCGGGGATCAGTGGTGCGTCCATTCATATTTCTGGTGGCGCCGTTCACGTGAAGGGCACGGGCGGCTTTGGGGCATTGTTCGGCTTTCCAGGGGGTGTCGATGTCACAGCAGGAACGCTGACCGTTGGGGAAAGCGGTGGCAGCAACGGCGATATGGGCGGGCGCTACTACCCGGCCAATCTCACAGTTGACAATCCGGCAATTGTTGCTGTCTACGGAAACGTTTGGGGGGACACGACGATATCGGGTGGTGCGGTGACCATCACCGGCACCGTATCTGGTACGACCACCCACACAGGTGGAACCCTCAACGGAAACGGGCCGGGAGGTGCCTTCGGCACCTTGTCCATCGCGGGATCCACCGGCTTGTCCCTGGCTGCGGATCACACCGGCACGGGTTGGACATGGACGGCCGCCACCGCGACCCTGGCACTCGACGGCGCCTATACCACGCAGCCCATCGCCATAGACTGCCAGCGGAACGACGCCATCGGTCTGATATACACGGGCGATGTCACCGTCGCGTCAGACACCACTGACGCTGTGTTCACCGCTGGCAGCCTGACGATCACCGATAACGGCAGCGGTGGGACCCTCACGCTGCGTTACACCGGCGGCGGCAGTAATGGCGGCCTTTACACTCACCGTGACTTGACGATCAGTGGGGGTACCGTGAATGTGGAGAGTTCGGGAACGGGCACTGAATTCTCTTCTTCTGCCGCTATCTGGACAGCTATGGTCACCATAGACGGCGACGCAAACGTCACAGCGGAAACTTCCGGCCGGGACGCAATTGGCATTGCCGCCGAGCAGGGCGACATATCGATTTCCACTTCGGGTACGGTGACAGCCAGGGGTAGAGGCACCGGTTACGCACTGTACATAGCGAATCCCGGACCCTATAGAATCGATATTGCCGGTGGCACGGTCAATTTGAGGGGCACTCCCGTCGGCGAGGATTTTGTAGACATCACAGGGGGCACAGTGAACGCGTGGGACGGGTCGCACGCGGTCTACCTTGTCACTCTCGACGGTCTGAGCCCCAACACATTGGTAACGGAGGTGACCGCTCCTGCCGGATACCGCGTGGATCCGGGGAGAACACGGACCACCGGCGACGGGAAACTGTGTCTGTGGCTTCCGGAGGGCAGTTTGACGATAGTTGTGGAGGCCGACCCCCACAACTACACCGTCACCACGACCGTAGCTGCGAACCACACCAATGCGGCCACCATGACACCCTTGCCCGATAACACCACCGTCACGATCGCGGCGATACCCGGCCTGACTTCGCCGGTCACAGGCGCCACACCTGTGACGGGCGTGGAAACCGCCCAGTACACGGGCACGGTCACGTGGCTGGACGCCGAGTCCTGGCAACTCCTTGAAGGAACGTTCGCTGCCGATACGGTGTACCAGGCATGGATAACGCTCACCGCCAGACCGGGCCACACTTTTCTCGGCCTGCCAGTGGACTTTTTTTCGGTGGCGGGCGCGGCACCAGTCACCAGCAACCCAAATGCCGGATATGTCTACGCGACATTCCCCCAAACGGGACCGGCCCCGCCGACCACTGGCCCGCCTCAGGACGACGGCCCAAAGACGGCAAGCCCGCCTGATGGGACCTCGGCGCCGGACCCGAACCCGAACGGAACTGGGACCCCAACCCCAAACGAAAGCCCAACACCGAACGAAGCCCCAGCCCCAACCCCGGGCGAGACAGGGGACCCAGACCGCGACCCGCGCGTCCCAACGATCTCGCGGCTGGCAACCACCTTCGCGACCGTGGTGATCCCCAAAGGCGGCTCGTTGAAGGTACCGGTCGCGGTCACGGCAGGGCCGGGCGGCCCCGCCGGGAAGACAGCGGTGAGGTGGACGTCATCGGCGGCAAGGACCGCGACCGTAGTCAAAGGCAAGAAGACCGGCACACTGGCCTGGACTGCGCCTGGGCGAGGCACCCTGACGGTGCGGGCACTGAAGACGGGCACCGCCAAGATCACGCTGACCGCCCCGGGGGCGAAACGGCTAGTCCTGACCGTCAAAGTTGTCGCCAAAGCGAAAGCCTTGCGCGTCACAAAGACCGCGATCGCCACTAAGGCGCGGTCCTTGCGGGTTGGCCAATCCGTCACCCTCAAGGCCGTGGCTGCCCCGGCCGGTGCTGCCAAGGCGGTCGCGGCGTGGAAGTCCACCAAACCGGCGGTCGCGTCGGTCGATGCCGCAGGGAAGGTGACCGCGCTGGCCAAGGGCAGGACCGTCATCGTCCTCAAGGTTGGTGGCAAGACCACCACAAGGACTCTGACCGTCAAATGACCCAGCCCCCACATGTGACCCGGGGCAACACGCGGCAACCACGCATCAACCTAAAAGCACAAGGCTTTGCCGCTTGGGGACGGCCCAAGCATTGAGTGGCGCCTCAACGCGCCACGCGCACTTGTCTTACGTCACCATCGGCTCGCGGGGGTTGGACGTGCGGTCCGGCCGGTGGGGCCAGAGGTCAGGCACCTTGCGCGGGGGGCTCGGTGTCCTTGGTGAGGCTATGGATGGCCAGGTCCAGGATGCGCTCGGCCTGTGCTTCGCCGGCCGCGCCGGCTGGAACCCGCCACAGCGCGCCCATCAGCAGCAGGAAGTCAGCGGGGTCCACCCCGGGGCGGATGGTGCCCTCGCGCTCGGCCGCTTCGAGCAGACATCCGACCGCCCGGGTCACGGGCGCGTAGGCCTGATCCACCGCGGTTTGGACCGCGGCTGTGCTCAGCGCCTCGCCCAGACCGTGCTTGATGCGGACATACCCGGCCAGGCGCCTGAACCAGACGCGCAGGGCGGCGAGCGGCGGATGCGCCGCCAGCAGCACGGGCACGGAACCGACCAGTTGGCTTATCCCGTCTTGGTAGAC